>NZ_JBPKJK010000129.1:0-26352 GCF_051756985.1 Saccharothrix sabaoui | reverse complement strand
CCGTTCTTGTGGGCCAACCCGGCAGGTCAGCACCTCGGCGAGGAGAGGGTGGCCGCCGAGGGGATCTCGGTGGTCGTGAGCCCTCGCGTGCTCCCCCACCCGGACGCCCTGCGCGCCGGGGACACGGCCTCGGTCGGCGATCCCACCGACTGGCCGTCGAGCCAGGGCTTCTACGTGCGGTGCGACGGCCGCTACCTCTCGCTCGGCGGGTGGCTCGGACTCGACGGGCTGGACCTGGCCGAGGGCACAGCACTCGCCAGGGTGCTCGTCGAGGTGCCGGTCGAGCAGCGCGCCGCGTGGGGTGAGGACCACCCGGGAGCCCTGGTCGTGCCGCCACGGCCGTTGCGGCCGCGACTGACCGCCCTCGCGCGCATCGCGCGTGGCAAATCAGAACTCGTGATGGAACGACACCGAACTGGGGGGACGACGTGACGGACGGCGAACTCGCCGCCTTCGCGGCCGAGTTGCGACGCAGGGTGGAGGACCGGGTCCAGGCCGAGCCTGAGCTGATGGCGCGGGACGCGTTCGTGACCGTGGTCGGCGAGCACCTGATCGACGACGGGGCGCTGGACGACCTGGAAACCTGCTACCTGTTCGCGCCCTGGCAGAACCGCCGGGTCGAGGTGGCCGGGTACGACATCGCGGGCGAGGGCACGATCCTGCACCTCGTCACGGCCGACTACGGTTTGGACGCCGAGCCGCTGAAGCGCGAGCGGCTCACCCAACTGGTCCGCCGGGTCGGCGCCTTCGCCGAGTTCTGCCGCAGCGGCCTGCACGAGCAGCTCGAGCGGTCGAGCCCGAGCTACGACATGGCCGAGCGCGTCCACAGCGCGTGGCCCCAGCTGCAGATGATCAAGATCTTCGTCTTCACCGACGGCAGAACGGGGCTGCGCAAGGCGGAGGAGGCCACCGTCGCCGGACTCCCGACCCTCGTTCACGTGTGGGACGTCAACCGCCTGCAGAAGCTGCTCAGCTCCGGGGCCCAGCAGGAGGACATCCTCATCGACGTCGCGAAGATGGGGTACGAGGTGCAGTGCCTGGAGTCGCCCGAGCAGTCCGACGGGTACCGATGCCTGATGGCGATGCTGCCGGGGAAGCTGCTGGCCGACCTGTACGACGAACACCACAGCCGCCTGCTCCAGCGCAACGTGCGCGCCTACCTCCAGGCCCGGGGGAACGTCAACAAGGGGATCGCGAAGACGATCGCGGAACAACCGGGCAAGTTCCTGGCCTTCAACAACGGCATTTCCGCCACGGCCCGTGCGGCGGACCTCGAACAGGCGTCGAACGGGCTGCTGCTGCGCGGCCTGACCGAACTGCAGATCGTCAACGGCGGGCAGACCACCGCCTCGCTGCACCACGCGGCCCGCAAGGGGATAGACCTGTCGCAGGTCACCGTGCCCGCGAAGATCACCCTGATCCCCGACGACCGGCTGGACAGCATGGTTCCGGAGATCTCCCGCTACGCGAACTCGCAGAACGCCGTCACCCCGGCCGACTTCGAGGGCAACAGCCGCTTCCACGTGGGACTGGAGCGGTGGTCCCGCACCATCTGGGTCACCCCGCTCGGCGTCGATGTCGTACAGACCCGCTGGTACTACGAACGGGTCCGCGGGCAGTACGACGTCGAGAAGAACAAGTTCGCCACCGCCGCGGCGCGACGACAGTTCGACCGCGAGAACCCGGTGCGGCAGCGCTTCGGCAAGACAGACGCCGCCAAGTACGAGTACGCCTACGGGCTCCGACCGGACGTCGTGTGCCAGGGTGCCGAGAAGTGCTTCCGCACGTGGACGTCCGAAGGGGGCTTGGCCGAGCGCGGAGCTCCCGAGGACGTGTACTTCCGCCACCTGGTCGCCAAGGGGATCGTGTTCCGCCAGGTGCGGTCGATCATCCAGAAGCGGAACTTCGGCGGCTACCTGGGCCAGACCGCAGCGCACGCGGTGTCCCTGATCGTGCACACGCTCGGCGGACTCGACTTGGACCGGCTCTGGCGCGAGCAGGCCCTGCCCGAGGCAATCGCCGCGGCGGTCCCCGACGTCGCGGAGGCGGTGCGGCGGGTGCTCACCTCTCCCCCGAGCGGCGGCAACGTCACCGAATGGGCGAAGAAGCCCGCCTGCTGGGACCGCGTCCGCACGATGGGCTGGGCCCCTCCCTCCGACGTCCTCGCCGGTTAGTGACCTCATCCCCTGTTTTCGTCGTTCGCGCATCGGGGCGGCCGATCGGACCGGTCCCGGGAAGTGGCATGGAAGAAGTTGAGCAGAACCAGATCGTCGGTGGTGGAGGTCCCGCGCGGGTCCCGGTTGGCAGGACGGGGGGCGACGTGGCGGTCTACGCGGTGAAACTCGAGCGCAGTGACCTGTTGCAGTTACCGGAGCACCCCGACGCGTGCACCGAGGAGACGTTCGGGCAGTGGTGCGCCGAGCGCGTGTCGAACGGCGCTCGGCTCGCGGTCGACCTGTTCTCCGGTGGCGGCGGGCTGAGCCTCGGGTTGACGAACGCCGGGTGGACCGTCGCCGCATCGGTCGACCACAACAAGTTCGCGCTGCAGACGCACCGGGCGAACTTCCCGGGTTTGGCGCTCGACGTCGACCTCGGCGACCTGAAAAAGCGCGCAGCGCTGATCAGGATGCTCAAGCACGCCGAGATCGACCTCATCGCAGGCGGGCCGCCGTGCCAGCCGTTCAGCCGTGCCGGGCGCAGCAAGATCCGCAGCCTCGTGGACGCGGGTCTGCGCGAGGAGTTCGACGAGCGCAAGGAGTTGTGGCGGGCCTACGTCGACGTAGTGCTGAAGGTCAGACCGCGTGCGGTGCTCATGGAGAACGTCCCCGACATGGCCTTGGGCGATGACTTCCACGTGGTGCGGCGGATCATCGACATGCTGGAACGCGCGGGCTACAGCACCAACCTGCGCTTGGTCGACGCGTGGCGGTACGGCGTCCCCCAGCACCGCAAGCGCCTGATCCTGCTCGCCCGCCTCGACGGCGACGCGTTCCCCTGGCCCGAGCCGGGGAGCCCCGTGACCGTGCGGGAGGCGATCGAGGACTTACCCGACCTCGGTCTGACCACCGGTGGCCGCGACCTGCCGTACGCGCCCACCGAGGAGCTGTCGGAGTTCGCCAGGGCGATGAGGCGGAACACCGACGGGGACAGGGTGTGGGACCACATGACCCGGCCGGTCCGCGACGACGACCGCAAGATCTTCGGCCTCATGACGTCCAAGACGCTCTACGCGCACATCGATCCCGATCTGCGCAGGTACAAGGCCGACACCTTCGACGACAAGTACAAGCGCCTGGACTGGGACGAGCTGAGCCGTTCCATCACCGCGCACATCGCGAAGGACGGCTACTGGTACATCCACCCGTCGGAGAACCGCACCCTCACCGTCCGCGAAGCAGCACGCATCCAGACGTTCCCGGACGACTTCCGCTTCGCCGGCAGCCGCAGCCACGCGTTCCAGCAGATCGGCAACGCCGTGCCTCCGATGCTCGGCAAGGCCGCAGCCACTGCGCTGCTCCCGCCGGACAGTCCCGCCCAGCCAGCTCAGAGGCAGTGGCGTGACCTGGCGAAACGCCTGGCCACCTGGGCGGAGAAGCGCCGCGCCAGCACCTATTGGTGCGTGTTGCCGGGCGAGAGCCTGACCCCACCTGTGGCCGCGATCGTGGCCATGCTCGACCCGTCACCCGCCGACCTGATCGCCTACGGCCCCGGACTCCGCGAAGTGGCGGCCAAGGGACGGGTCACCAAACTCGCGGTGGACCTGATCGAGCAAGCAGCCGCCACACGATCGGCGGCGGCTGTCGTCGCACGCCTGCGGCAGTTGCAGGACGAACGGAAGCTCTGGCTGCATCCCCAGGACATGCCGGAAGTGCTGGACCTGCCCCCCGGGAAGACCGCCCTCCTGAAACTGATGGCCGGGGATGATGTCCTGCTGACCAGCCAACCCGTCATCCGCGTATCGTCACGGGTGCTCGGCACCACCTCGGCGCGGGCGAACAGCCTCACCGACGGCAGGGTCGACCTGTCCCGCCTGGTGGGCGGTGATGCCAAAGCACCACTGCGCATGGCCGCGCTGCGCTTGATCGGTCAGCTCCACTGCCACAAACAAGCACCCCTGTGCGAACGGTGTCCACTGGCCCGCGAATGCGCGACCGCGCGCAACGGCAAAACCGCGGACAGGCTCTTCTGATCGGGCGCTCATGTGTCGCGGGTCGACAGGTGACGACATCTGCCGGCCCGCGACACCCAGGAACGCTCAACTACCTGGTCGATCCACATGAAGGACCATTTCTCCGATGATGTCGACTGCCTTTTTCCAGGGGTAGTGCGCCAGTGCGCGCTCCCCCTGCCCGGGTGGGTGGGGTTCGAAGCCGCCCGGACCGAACAGGACACCCACCCCTGAGCCGCGCAGTGCTTCGACGCTGCGGTGGAACACGGCGTTGTTCGCGAGTGCCGTGTTCACGAAGGGCAGGACGGCGATCGGCACGCCCAGGCCGGTGAGTTCCGCCAGCTGCGTCAGGACGTAGGTGTCGGCGGTGCCCGCCGCCCACTTGTTGACCGTGTTGTAGGTGGCCGGTGCGACGATGACCGCGTCGGCGGGAGGCAGTGACGGCCGGCCTTGGCGGTGGTAGTCGGTGCGCACGGGGTGGCCGGTGAGCCGGTGCAGCTCGTCGAGGTCGAGGAAGTGCTCGACGGCGGCCGGTGTGGCGAGGCAGCGGACCGCCCAGCCCGCGTCCTGGGCGAGCTCGACGGCAACGTCGACGCGGCGGGCGGGTCCGGCGCCGCAGATCACCAGGTAGAGGACTCGTCCGGTCACGCGGGCACTCCGGCTCGCGCGGCCATCTGCCGCACCAGGCGGGCGGGTTCCCCGGCGGTGTTGGACAGCAGCACCCTGAGCAGGCCGTGGGCCAGGGGGCGGCAGCGGACCTCCTGCGGTGCGGTGCGCTCGGCTCGGGCGAGGGTGCGGGTGGCCTCGGCGAAGCCGCCGCGCCGGGCGTTGGCCTCGGTCAGGTCGAGCAGGTGACTGGCGCGGCGCTCCGGCGGCAGCCCGGCGAGGGCGTCGCGGGGGATGGTCGCGGCGACGTCGAGGGCTGCTCCGGCCTCGTGGAGGCGGACGAGGGCGGCGACGCGGTGGACGGCGACGTTGGCGCGGCCGAAGTGGGTGTGGTGGGTGTCGTAGTGGCGCTCCATGCGTTCGGCGGCCCGGGTGGCTTCCCGGTGCATGGCCAGGGCCAGGGAGGCGTCGTCCTGCTCGGCCGCGGTGATGGCGGCGGCGAGGTGGAGCATGCCGTGCAGGGAGAGCAGGCTCGTCAGGTGCCTGGTCACCTCGGGGCGCATGCGCTCGGACATGCCCAGCAGGGCTTCGACCGCCTCGGTGCGCTGCCCGGCCGCGGTCATGGCGCGGGCGACGCTGCGGGTGGCCGCCAGCCAGGCGATGTCGTGGCTCTCGAACTTGAGCAGCATCGAGGAGGCCAGGCGGTACGCGGAGATGAGCACGCGGTGGGCGTCGACCCGCTCCGCCGGCGGTGCGGCGAGGGCTGCCCGCTGCGCTGCTTGCAGCAGCGTGGGCAGGTGCCGGGCGACGGTGGTGAAGTGCGACGAGGCCCAGGCGTGGTCGACGTAGTCGGCCTGGCGGGCGAGCTGGGCGACGCCGGCGGGTTCGCTGTCCGGCGTCGACAGGCCGGGGTAGCGGCCGAGTGCCGCGCGGAGGGCGCTGACCTCGGCGGCGTCCACGCAGCCGGCGGCGCGCGCCGCGGCGGGTGCGTCGGTGAGGACGCCGGGGTCGATGGCGAGGGCGTCGGCGACCAGCTCGATGACCGGGATGCGGGAGAGGTCGCGCTCCCCCGACTCGACCTTGTCCAGCCACGAGGTCGAGCGACCGACCATGTCGGCGAACTGCTTGCGGCCGAGGTTGCGGCGCAGGCGCCAGTAGCGCACTCGCCTGCCGACCCCACCGGCGCTGTCGGGCATCCGACCTCCTCGGCTCCTCCGGGTCGACGAGGGCAAGGGTAGCCGGGCGGTGGTTGCACATTTTGTACGACTCGTGACGCTCGGTCACCTCTAGCGTGGCCGGCGGTACCGCTCTTCGGTGCCGATCGCTGAACGGACGACGGGTGGTGAGCGGCGTGGCAGCGCCTCGGGGTGCACGGCGAGCGGGCTTCGGGAGTCGGGTCGGGGGTCGGGGGTGACCAGGGACGAACTGCTGTTCAACGCCTGGTTGAGCAGTGTCAACACCGAGCTGGCGCGCTACGTCGTCCGCCTGGTGGACGAGAGCGCGCAGGCAGCTCCCCCACCGGCCGGACCGGGTGGTGAGCCGCACGGCGACGTCGACTTGGCGGAGGTCGAGGCGGCACTGGCCTTCGACCTCGCCGAGGTGGCCAAGGCCATCGCCCTCAAGGCCACCGGGCAGCCCTACCCCCGGCGCGGACGCAAGCAGGGGGACGATCGGCCGGCTCGACCTCGTGAGCTGCCCGCCTCGGTGGGCGGGGTCCGCCGCGCGACCGGCGGTTCGGGCGCACCATGACCGACAAGCAGCCCGTCGGTGCGCCCTACGCCGTCCGGCTACGCTCCCGCATGTTCGCCAAGGCGGCCAGGCTCGCGGGCTTCCACTCCGACTACGCCCTGGCCAGGGCGATGCGCGTCGACCGGTCCACCGTGTCACGGGTGGTGCACGGCGCTCTCCGGCCGGGTCCCGCCTTCATCGCCGGGGCGCTGGTCGTGCTCGCGCCGATGCGGTTCGACGACCTGTTCGAAATCACCCCCGCGGGCACCCGTCCGGCGGCAGGACGTCCCGGGGCCGTCGGGGTTGCCCTGGATTGCGGCGGGCCGCCCCTGGGTAGGGATCAGGGTGTCCACCGATGTCGGGGGGCGTGAACGCGGGGATGGTGGAGACATGACGACGTTGAGCAGGCCGCAGAGCCAGAAGATGATCGCGGGCGTGTGCGCGGGCCTGGCGGCCCGCTACGGCTGGAAGGCGAGCACGGTGCGGCTGCTGTTCGTCGTGTCCTGCCTGCTGCCCGGTCCGCAGTTCCTCGTCTACATCGTGCTGTGGGCGATGATGCCCAAGGCCGCCTACTGACGCGACCGCACCAGCGCCTCGACGCCGTCGAGCACGCGTTCCAGGCCGAACGCGAACGCGTGCTCACCGTCGTGGGCCGCGCCGTGCGCCTCGCCGGCCGCGGCGCCCACGCGGGCGGCGAGGGGGAAGCGGCGCGGGTCGAACACGCGGGCCAGGTAGGGGGCTGCGGCCTGCCACCACTGCTCGTCGGTCAGGCCGGTGCGCTGCTCGGTGCGGTCGGCCTCGACCGCGACGCGGGCGGCGGTGCGCACGTGGCCCAGCACGAGGGCCAGCACCGAGTCCATCTCCAGGTCGGTCAGCCCGATGCCGTCCACGGCACCCAGCTCGTAGTCGTACTTCGCGGCCACGTTGGGGCCCAGCACGGCGCGGTGCGAGGGCACCTCCAGCAGCCACGGGTGGCGCAGGTGCAGCTCCCAGTTCTCCCGGGCCAGGTGGGTGAGCCTGCCCCGCCACCCGCCGGGCACGTCGGCCGGCCGGGCGGTCTCGCCGTTGACGTGGTCGACCATGACGTCGACCAGTTCCGCCTTGCCCGGCACGTGCGTGTAGAGCGACATGGTGCCCACGCCGAGCTTCTCGGCGACCCGGCGCATGGACAGCGCGCCGATGCCCTCGGCGTCGGCGAGGGCGACCGCGGCGGTGACGATGCGGTCCACGCCCAGGTCCTTGCGGGCGCTGCGCTCGTGGGTGCGCCACAGCACCGCGAGGGTCCGGGCCGGGTCGCTGTGTTCGGCTGCCACGTTTGATCACCCTACGGGTGATCGGCTCGCCGGGCCGGTGGGGCGGGCGAGCCGGTCCGGGCGGCCGGTCCGGCAGGCGGGTTCAGCCGGACAGGGCGGCCCGCACGATCTCCAGCGCCTCGTCGGCGGTCAGGCCCTGCTCGCGGGCGGTGGCGGCGTAGCCGCGGGCGGCGCGCAGCACCCGTTCCCGGCTGCGCTCCCCCGCCGCGCTGACCACGGTGCCCGCTCTGCCGCGGGTCTCGATGAGACCCGCCTCCTCCAGCTCGCGGTACGCGCGGGCCACCGTGTTGACCGCGATGCCCAGCTCGGCGGCCAGGGCGCGCACGGTGGGCAGCCGGGTGCCCACGGCCAGCTCGCGGTCGGTGATCTTGCGGGCGAACTGGGACCGCACCTGCTCGTAGGGCGGCACGGACGAAGCCTGATCGAGGCTGATCACGCGTCGATAGTGGCAGAGCGTGAACCGGGACACCCCGTCCCCCGGTTCGGGCGCGCCGCGCCGCCCCGGCGTGGGATCGTGGGCGGATGCGCAGACCCGTGACCGTCGCCGCGTTCGGCGCGGTCGTCGTGGCCACCGCCGCGGTGGCGCTGCTGGTGCCCGACCACCGCGTCGAGGGCGCCCCGTCCGCCCGGTGCTCCCTGATCGAGCTCACCCTGCAGACCGACGAGGAGATGCGGGCCGCCGAGGCCGCGCTGCGCGGCGACCCGCGGGTGCGCGAGCTGGAGGCGCGGACCAGGCAGGAGAACTACGAGCGCTTCAAGGAGCTGTTCGCCGACCACCCGGACGTGGTGGAGCTGGCCCGCCCGGAGGCGCTGCCGGCGACCATCACGATGGCGGAGGCGGTCGGCGCGGACGGCAGGGCGCTGGCCGACGAGCTGGGCCGGTTCGGCAAGGCGGAGTACACCGACCTGTGCGCGCTGCGCCGGGTCCACGGCTAGTCCCCGGCCCCGCCGCGGTCCCGCTTGGGGGCGACCACGGTGCCGCGGGCGCGGGTGACGACCAGCGGCGGGTCGAGCACGTCGGCGGCCGAGGGGCCCCGCTCGGGGGCGGAGCGGCACACGACGCGGGCCTCGAACTCGATCTCGCGCGAGCGGGTGCCCACGCGCACGAGGGTGGCGGTGGCCTCCACGACGTCGCCGGCCAGGACGGGGGCGGTGAACTCGACGTGCGAGTAGCCGGCGAACAGGCCCTCGTCGCCGTCGGTGCGGATGAGCAGCTCGGTGGCGACGTCGCCGAACAAGCCCAGGCCGTAGGCGCCGTCGACGAGGGCGCCGCCGTAGTGGGCGTGGGAGTGGGGCACGTAGCGGCGGTGGGTGACGGAGAAACCCTCGGTGAGGCTCACGCAGCGGTCCCCTTCTTCGTCTTCACGGCGTGCACGAGGTAGCTGGCGACCTCGCCGGGGGTGGTGCCGCGGCCGAACACGCGGTCCACGCCCAGCTCGTCGGCCATCAGCGGGTCGAAGCGGGGGCCGCCGGCGATGAGCAGCGGGCGCCGCTCCCCCATGGCCTCGCGGAACGCCGCCGACATCTCCCGGGTGTTGAGCAGGTGGGCGTCGCGCTGGGTGACGACCTGGGAGACCAGCACGGCGTCGGCCTTCTCGGCGCGGGCGCGGCGGACCAGTTCGGGTACCGAGACCTGCGCGCCGAGGTTCACGACCTTCAGCTCGCGGTAGTACTCCAGGCCCTTCTCCCCGGCGAAGCCCTTGATGTTGAGGATGGCGTCGATGCCGACGGTGTGGGCGTCGGTGCCGATGCAGCCGCCGACGACGACGAGCTTGCGGCGCAGCAGCTTCCGGATCGCGGTGTTGACCTCGGCGGGCGGCAGCAGCGGGTACTCGCGCTCCACGACGCGCACCTCGTCGAGGTCCACGACGTGCTTCACCGAGCCGTAGACGACGAAGAAGGTGAAGTCGGGGCCGATGGGGTGGGAGTGCACGACCATGGCGGGGTCGATGCCCATCCTGTTGGCCAGCTGCTGGGCGGCGCCGTCGGCGCGCGGGCCGGCCGGGACGGGCAGGGTGAACGAGGTCTGCACCATGCCGTCGCCGGTGGTGTCGCCGTAGGGGCGCACGTGCCGCTTGGTCATCGCCGCTCCTCCAGCAGCTCGGAGGCGGGGTTGAGGTAGCCGTCGGCCTTGGCGACGACGCCGTCCGCGCCCCTGCCGCCGTCGGCGGGGCGCTTCATCAGGCCGAACGTGCCGTCGGCGATGGCGTCGAGCAGGCCGTCGGCGACGATGCGCTCCAGCAGGTCGACGGCCTCGCCGAGCACCTGGTGGGCGCGCTTGACGATGAGCCCGTCGGGTGCGGGCCGGAAGTCCCCGGCGAGGCCGCCGGCGGCGTTGAGCACGTAGCGGACGTTGGCCAGCGCGAGGTCGCGGTCGGAGAGGAACGGGGTGACGACGGCCTCGGTCATCATGCCGACCAGCAGGATGGACTGGCCGGTGAGCACGCCGGCGAGGGTGAAGAACCCGTCGAGCAGGTAGCCCATGAACACGTCGCCGGTCATGTGCTTGGTGGGCGGCATCCACTTGAGCGGCGCGTCGGGGAACAGCTCGCGGGCGAGCAGGGCGTGGGCCAGTTCCAGGCGGAACGACTCGGGCACGGCGGGGTTGATCTCGAAGGCGTGGCCCAGGCCCAGCAGGTGGTCGGGCAGGCCGGCCTCGTGCGCGAAGTGCTCGTTGAGCAGCTGGGAGACGGTGACGGTGTGCGCGGCGTCCACGGCGTCGGCGGTGGTGAGGTAGTTGTCCTCGCCGGTGTTGATGATGATCCCGGCGCGGGCGTGGACCTGGCGGGAGAAGCGCTGGTCGACGAAGGTGCGGATCGGGTTGATGTCGCGGAAGAGGATGCCGTACATGGAGTCGTTGAGCATCATGTCGAGGCGTTGCAGGCCGGCGAGGACGGCGATCTCGGGCATGCACAGGCCGGAGGCGTAGTTGGTCAGCCGCACGTAGCGGCCGACCTCCTTGGACACCGCGTCCAGGGCGGCGCGCATGATGCGGAAGTTCTCCTGCGTGGCGTAGGTGCCGGCGAACCCGTGGTGGGTGGCGCCCTCGGGCACGTAGTCCAGCAGCGACTGGCCGGTGGAGCGGATGACGGCGATGACGTCGGCGCCGGCGCGGGCGGCGTTGCACGCCTGCACGACGTCCTCGTCGATGTCGCCGGTGGCCACGATCAGGTAGATCCAGGGGCGCTGGGCGGGGTCGCCGAGCTTGGCGACGAGCTTGTCGCGCTGCGCCTTGTTGCGGTCCACGGTGCGGATGCCGCGGGTGACGGCGGCGCGGGCGGCCTTCTCGGCGCGGGCGCGGTCGCGGCCCTCGGGCACCCGGTAGGCGACCTGCCCGGCGGCGGTGGCCTCGGCGAGGTCGGTGAGGCTGGTGAGGTCGTGCTCGCGCAGGGCGTGGAAGACGGGCAGCGCGGCGCCGTGCTCCAGGCCGCAGTGCTCGCGCACGGTGTCCACGACCCGGTTGACCCACGGCACGTCACCGGCGCGGTGGGTGGAGTCCGCGCCGGTGATGCCGGCCAGCCGCAGGGTGGCGCGCTCGACCGCCACCGTGGTGTGGGCCCTGGCCAGGTCCACCACCGGCGCGGCGGCCCGTGCGGCGAGGGCGCGTGCCTTCGCGACCACCGCCGGGTCGAGGTCGAGCAACGCCATGTGTCACTCCTGTTCGTCGCTGTGCGTCGATCGCCGCCCGGTCGCGGCGCCCGACCTCGGGACGGGGACCGTCACAGGTCCCCCTCGAAGATCGTGCGTCCGCGCAGCACGGTGCGCAGGCACACCGGTGCCGGGCCGTCGAGGGCGGGCAGGGCGGGGACGCGGGAGCGCGGGTCGGTGGACCAGCGCTGCACGCGGGTGTCGGGGGCGGCGACCTCCAGGGCGGGGGCGTCCCACACGGCGTAGGTGGCGGGCGCGCCGGGTTGCAGGGTGCCGGTGACGCCGTCGTCGACGCCGGCGGCGCGCCAGCCGCCGCGGGTGTGGGCGGTGAACGCCGCGCGCGGGGAGAGGCCGTGGCCCTCGGTGCGGTGGTGCACCGCGGCCCGCACCGCCGCCCACGGGTCGACCGGTGTCACGGGGGCGTCCGAGCCGAGGGCGAGGACCATGCCGGCGGCGGCGAGGCTCGCGAACGGGTTGAGGCGGGTGCCGCGCTCGACGCCGAGGCGCTGGGCGTACATGCCGTCCGGGCCGCCCCAGGCGCGGTCGAACAGGGGCTGCACGGAGGCAACCGCGCCGTGGGCGGCGAGGGCGGCGGCCTGCTCGGAGGTGACCATCTCCAGGTGTTCGAGGCGGTGGCGGCGGGCGGCGAGGGCGGGGGCGCCCACGACGGCGGCGGCCTTGTCGAAGCCCTCGACGACGGCGGCGACGGCGGCGTCGCCGATGACGTGGAACCCGCCCTGCACGCCGGCGCGGGTGCAGGCCACCAGGTGCTCGGCGACGGCGTCGGCGTCGAGGTAGAGCGCGCCGGTGGTGTCGGCGTCGGCGTAGGGGCTGCACAGGGCGGCGGTGCGCGAGCCCAGGGCGCCGTCGACGAACAGGTCGCCGGCCAGGCCGCGCACGGGCAGGTCGGTGCCGTCGACGGAGCCCCAGTAGCCGACGACGTCGAGCAGGTCGCCGGCGAGCAGGTCGGCGAGGTCGTCGCGGCCGGAGATGTCGGGGCCGGCGCACTCGTGCACGGAGGCGACGCCGCGGGAGGCGGCGTGGCGCAGGAACGCCTGCTGGGCGGCACGGCGGCGGTCGGCGGGGATGGCGTCCTTGGCGGCGCCGCGCACGTGGTGGTGGGCGGCGCGGGAGAGCGGGCCGTCGGGGTGGAAGCCGTCGGCGTCGCGGGCGGCGGGGGCGAGGTCGAGCAGGGCGGTGGAGGCCAGGGCGGAGTGCACGTCGATGCGCGAGAGGTAGACGCGCTTGCCGGCGGCGGCCTCGTCGAGTTCGGCGCGGGTCGGGGGGCGTCCCTCCGGCCACGCGGTCTCGTCCCAGCCGTGTCCCCACACGAGGGGGCCGGGTGCGGCGCGCACCGCGTCGAGCAGGTCGCGCGCGGAGCGGCAGCCGGTGAGGTCCAGGCCGGTGAGCAGCAGGCCGGCGGAGGTGGCGTGCACGTGGGCGTCGACGAACGCGGGCGCGACGAACGCCCCGCCGAGGTCGGTCACGCGGGCGTCGGGGTGCAGGGCGCGGCCGACGGAGTCCTGGCCGAGCCACACCACGGTGTCGCCGTCCACGGCCATCGCGGTGGCGTCGGGGTTCGTCGGGGAGTGGACGCGCCCACCCACGAGAAGGGTAATCACGTCTGCCGAGTCTGCCTGTGCCCGAACAGCGCCCGCACGGCAGGTTCGGCGCGCAGCAGGTCGAGGGCGAAGGCGGCGTGGCCGGGCACGTAGCCGTTGCCGATCAGCATCTCCACGTCGGCGGCCAGTCCCTCGGCGCCGAGGGCGGCGGCCGGGAAGGAGGTGGCCATGGAGAAGAACACGATCGTGCCGCCGTCGGCGGTGGCGAGGACCGCGCCGTGCTCGCAGCCGGGGACGTCGACGCACACCACGGTCACGTCGGCGGGTGCGGGGACGGCGGTGGCGACGGCGACGGGGTCGCGGGCGTCGGCGACGACGACGGTGTCGGCGAGCCCGGCGGCGCGCACGGCATCGGCCTCGGCGTCGGTGGGCACGAGCGCGGTCAGCCGGGACGCGCCGGCGCGGCGGGCGGCGGCCAGCGACAGCGACCCGGACTTGCCGCCGCCGCCCAGGACCAGCACGGACGGGGCGGTGCGGCGGCGCACGACGCGGTCGGTCAGGGCGGGGGCGCCGCACACGTCGAGCACGGACAGGGCGAGGTCGTCGGGCAGGTCCTCGGGCAGCGGGGCGGCGATGGAGCGGCCGAACAGCACGGCGGTGCCGGCGCAGGGGACCTGTTCGGAGGCGCCGTCCCAGCGGGCGAGGTCGTCGGTGATGCGCAGCGGGGTGAGGGTGAGCGAGACGAGGGTGGCGACGCGGTCGCCGGGGCGCAGGCCCAGCGGCGAGTCGGGGCCGGTCTCGCGGACGGTGCCGAGCAGCATGCCGCCCGACCCGGTGACGGGGTTCTGCATCTTGCCGCGGTCGGCGACGATGTCGAGCACGGCGCGGCGCACGCCGTCGACGCCGTGCAGCTCGCGCAGCTGCCGGTAGGAGGCGGCGTCGAGGTTGAGCCGTTCGACGTCGAGGACGACCTCGTCGGGGCCGCACGTGTCGTCGGCGTCGAGCCGCCACGCCTGCTGCGGCAGCACGCCCGCGGGATGCAGGACGCGGTGCAGGCCGTACGGCGACGTCGACATCGTGGAAATCCTCCGGCCGGCGGGCTACTGGACGCCGATATCTTCACGTGCGACGTCAAGATTGCGCAAGAGTCGCGTCCGGTGCGGTGCGGGAGTCGTGCTCCGCACGGTGCGGGAGTCGTGCTCGGTACGGTCGGGGGATGGCTGATCGCACCATGCGCGAGCGGATGCTCGCAGGCGAGTCGTACATCGCCGACGAGTCGTTGACGGCGGACGCGCTGCGCGCCGACGACTTCATGACCGCCTACAACGCCACCGGCGCGCGCGACGGGGAGCTGCGGCACCGGCTGCTCGCCGAGCACCTGGGCGCGGTCGGCGAGGGCGTGGTGATCCGGCCGCCGCTGCGGGTCGACTACGGCTGGAACATCCGGGTGGGCGCGGGCACGTTCGCCAACTTCGGGCTGGTCGCGCTGGACGTGGCGCCCATCGTGATCGGCGCGGACGTGCAGATCGGGCCCAACGTGCAGCTGCTGACGCCGACCCACCCGGTGGAGCCGGGGCCGCGGCGCGACAAGTGGGAGGCCGCGAAGCCGATCACCGTCGGCGACAACGCGTGGCTGGGCGGCGGCGCGGTCGTGCTGCCGGGCGTGACGATCGGGGAGAACACGGTGGTGGGCGCGGGCGCGGTGGTGACCCGGGACCTGCCCGCGAACGTGGTGGCGGTGGGCAACCCGGCCCGCGTGGTCCGCGAACTGTGACGAACCCCCCCCGGGGGCGGACCGGCAGGTCCACCCCCGGGGGCGTGGTGTCACGCGGTGGTGACGGGGGCCTTGCGGCGGCGCAGGCGCAGCACCGCGGCCAGCACCAGGACCACGACCAGGATCGAGTAGGACACGGCCGCGAACGGGCTGGTGACCAGCGCGGACAGGTCGCCCTCGCTGATCTGGAGGGTGCGGCGCACCTGCTCCTCGGCCATCGGGCCCAGGATCAGGCCCACCACCAGCGGCGCCACGGGGTAGCCGTGGCGGCGCATGAAGAACCCGACCACGCCGATGACCAGCAGCACGACCAGGTCGTCCACCACGAAGTTCACCGCGTAGGTGCCGAGCGCGGCGAACAGCAGGATGCCCGCGTACAGGTAGGGCCGCGGGATCTGCAGCACCTTCACCCAGATCTTGACCAGGGGCAGGTTGAGCACCAGCAGCATCACGTTGCCGATGTAGAGCGACGCGATCAGCGCCCACACCATGCCCGAGTTGTTGGTGAACAGCAGCGGCCCCGGCTGGATGCCGTAGCTCTGGAACGCGGCCACGATCACCGCCGCGGTGGCGGTGGTGGGCAGGCCCAGGGTCAGCAGCGGCACGAGCACGCCCGCGGCGGCGGCGTTGTTGGCCGCCTCCGGCCCGGCGACGCCCTCGATGGCGCCCTTGCCGAACTCCTCGGGCCGCTTCGAGAGCTTCTTCTCCGCCGCGTACGACAGGAACGTCGAGACGTCCGCGCCGCCCGCCGGGACGGTGCCGATCGGGAACCCGATGAAGGTGCCCCGCAGCCACGGCTTCCAAGAGCGGCGCCAGAACTCGCCGGTCATCCACTTCCCGCCGACCGGCACCACCTCCACCGGCCCGTGCCGCAGCCGCGCCGCCACGTACAGCGCCTCGCCGACGGCGAACACGCCGACCGCGACCACGACCACGTCGATGCCGTCGGACAGCGTCGGCACGCCGAGGGTGAACCGCTGCTGCCCGGTGAGGGTGTCGGTGCCCACCAGGCCCAGGAACAGGCCGATGCCGAGCGAGGCCAGGCCGCGCACCGGGGAGGACCCGAGCAGGGCGGCGACGGTGGTGAACGCCACGACCATCAGCGCCACGTAGTCCGCCGGGCCCAGCTGCACGGCGACGTCGGCGATGGTCGGCGCGAGCGCGGTGAGCAGCACCGTGGCGATGGTGCCCGCCACGAACGAGCCGATCGCGGCGGTGGCCAGGGCGGCGGCGCCGCGCCCGGCCTTGGCCATCCGGTTGCCCTCCAGGGCGGTGACCACGGAGGACGACTCGCCGGGCGTGTTGAGCAGGATCGAGGTCGTCGACCCGCCGTACATGCCGCCGTAGTAGATGCCCGCGAAGATGATCAGCGCGGCGGTGGGTTCGAGCGTGTAGGTCAGCGGCAGCAGCAGCGCCACCGTCATCGCCGGCCCGATGCCGGGCAGCACGCCCACGGCGGTGCCCAGCGTGACGCCCAGCAGGGCGTAGAGCAGGTACTCGGGCTGCGCGGCGGTCGCGAAGCCCTCCAGCAGTGCGGCCCAGTCACCCATCGAGGAGGGGCACCCCCTCGAAGATCCCGGCGGGCAGCGACAGGCCCAGGCCGGAGGCGAACAGCACCTGCACCACGAGCGCGAGCACCACGGCCACGACGAGCGCCTTCCACCACACCGCGCCCAGCGTCCACGCCGCGCCGGCGAACAGCACGACGGCGGCCACCGGCCAGCCCACGGGCTCGATCAGCAGCAGGTGCGCGACGAGCACGACGCCGAGCTTGCCCACGGTGAGCCAGTCGGTGCGCACGGAGCCGGTGTCGACGTCCTCGGCCTCCTCGGCCTCGCCGAGCCTGCCGCGGGCGGTGGCCACGATCGTCGCGATGCCGGTGACCACCAGCAGCGCGCCCACCGCGTAGGGGAACGCGCGCGGCCCCACGGCGCTCTGGTTGCGCAGGCTGATGGTGGTGGCGTCGACGAGGGTGAACACGCCGAGCGCGACGACCAGCGCGGCGAAGACGTACTCCTCGACCTTCGCCGAGGTCCGGGCGGCGACGGCACCCGACGCGGTGCCGTCCGGCGCGGTGCCGCCCGGCGGGGGTGCCCCCGGCCGCGAGGCCGGGGGCGGTGTCGCGGGCGAGGTCACTTCACGAGGCCGATCTCCTGGAGCACCGGCTTGATGCGACCGATCTCGGTGGTGAGGAAGGTGTTGAAGTCGTGCCCGGTCTGGAACGTGTCGGTCCAGCCCTTCTTCTTCAGCTCCTCCTGCCACTGCGGGCTGGCGTGCATGTCGGTGACCAGCTTGACCAGGCGGTCCTTGGCGGCCACCGAGATCGAGCCCGGCGCCACCACGCCGCGCCAGTTGATCAGCTCCACGCCGCTGCCGACCTGCTTGAACGTCGGCGCCTTGATCTCGGGGTGCTCCTGCGGGCCGGACGTGCCCAGGGCGCGCAGCTTGCCCGCCTTGATCTGCTCGACGTACTCGCCGACGCCGGAGATGCCCGCGTCGACCTTGCCGCCCAGCAGCGCGGCCAGCGACTCGCCGCCACCGGAGTAGGGCACGTAGTTGAGCTTGGCCGGGTCGATGTTCTTGGCCTTGAGCAGCATCGCGGCGAGGATGTGGTCGGTGCCGCCGGCCGAGCCGCCGGTGATCGACACGCCCTGACCCTTCTCGTCGACGGCCTTGAGCAGGTCGTCGATGGTCTGGTACGGCGACTCCGCGGGCACCACGACGACCTCGTCCTCGGCGGTGAGGCGGGCGATCGGGGTGGTGTCCTCCAGGCGCTTGTCCACGCCGTTGGTCTCCACCGCGCCCACCATGACCAGCCCGGTCACCATCAGGTAGGTGTCGGACTTCTCGTTCGCGAGCTTCTGCAGGCCGACCGTGCCGCCCGCGCCGCCGACGTTGCTGACCTGCACCGAGCCGGCGAGGTCGGCGCCGCTGATGGCCGCCTGCATCGCGCGCGCGGTCTGGTCCCAGCCGCCGCCGGGGTCCGCCGGGGCCATGATCTCCAGGCGGCCGACGTCGTCGGTCGCCGAGACGCCACCGCCGCCACCGCCACACCCCGCGAGCACCAGGCCCGCAGCGGCCACGGCCGCGAGAAGTCGGGTGTGCTGTCCTGCCATCGGGTCCTCCGTGTTCCACCCAGCGCGCTGTCGTGCTGGTGGCCGGGACCCTAGGTGCACTCGATCAGGTGAGGATGCACATAGTTCGTAAGGGCCGTATTGGTCGTTTAGGTCGTGGCCGGGCTCACAGGCAATAGGCCAGAATGCCCCTCATGCGCCGCCGTTCGGTCCCCCTGGGTGTCTCCCTGCTCGTGCTGCAGGTGGTCATCGTGCTCGCCACCGTCTGCGCGGCGGGACTGATGGCGGCCAAGCTCCAGAGCGACCGCATCCGCGACTCCTACGTCGACCGGATGCTCTCCGTGGCCGAGAGCGTCGCACGGCTGCCCGCCGTCGTGGAAGCCTTCACCTCCCAGCGGCCCAGCGACGCCATCCAGCCCCTGGCCGAGCTGATCCGCAACGCCTCCAACGTCACCTACGTCGTGGTCACCGACCGCAACGGCGTCCGCTACGCCCACCCCGACCCGGCGCGCATCGGCGAGATGGTCTCCACCGACCCCAGCACCGCCCTGTCCGGGCACGTGTTCGTCGGCACCGAGACCGGCACCCTGGGCACCTCGCTGCGCGCGAAGGTGCCCATCCGCTCCCCCGGCGGCGAGATCATCGGCATGGCCTCGGTGGGCATCCTGGAGAGCCAGCTCGACGCCGACCTCGCCGAGGACCTGCCCGAGCTCATCGGCTGGCTCGCCGCCGCCGCCCTCGTCGGCGTGCTCGGCGCGGCGCTGGTGACCCAGCTGGTGCGCAAGCGGACGTTCAAGCTCGAACCGGCCGAGATCGCGCAGCTGCTGGAGACCCGCGACGCGATGCTGCACGGCATCCGCGAGGGCGTGGTCGCCGTCGACGACCGCGAACGCCTCGCCCTGGTCAACGACGAGGCGATGAGGCTCCTCGGCCTCACCGAGGACCCCACCGGCAAACCCGCCGCCGACGTGCTGGAGGACGGCGGCCTGCTCGACCTCGCCCGCGGCGTCGACGACGTCGCCGACCGGCTCGTGCTGGCCGGCGAACGCGTCCTCGTCGCCAACCGGACCACCGCCAAGACCCACGGCCGCCCCGTCGGCGTCGTACTCACCCTGCGTGACCGCACCGAGCTGCACGACGCGCTGCGCGAACTGGACGGGCAACGCACCGTCACCGAGGTGCTGCGCGCCCAGGCCCACGAGTTCACCAACCACCTGCACGTCATCAGCGGCCTGGTCGAACTCGACCGGCGCGAGGACGCCGTCGCCTACATCGAACGGGTCGGCGGAGCGGGCTCGGTCACGTCGGGCATCATCGGCGGCGCCATGGCCGACCCCGCGCTCGCCGCCCTGCTGCTCGCCAAGTCCTCCACCGCGCACGAGCGCGGCGTGGCGCTGCGCCTGGACCCCGGCTCCACCGTCGACGCCCGCACCGGCGACGACGCGCTGACCGTGCTGGGCAACCTGGTCGACAACGCCGTCGACGCCGTCTCCGCCGGGGGAACCGTGCGGGTGCTGGTGCGGTCGGACCCCACGGGGGTGCGGGTCGTCGTCGACGACGACGGCCCCGGGGTGGAGCGGTCGCAACGCGGCCGCATCTTCACCCTGGGAGTCAGCTCGAAGGCGCCGAGGGGCGCGCACGGACGAGGGATTGGACTGGCGTTGGTGTCCAGGGTGGTCACCCGGCGGAGCGGCCGGGTGGAGATCTCGGATTCGGAACTGGGCGGCGCGTCGTTCGACGTGTGGCTGCCGGAGGTGGCCCGGTGAACGTGCGCACGCTCGTCGTGGACGACGACTTCGCGGTCGCCGCCGTGCACCGCGGGTTCCTGGAGGCCCTGCCCGAGTTCGAGGTCGTCGGCGAGGCCCACGGCGGCGGCGAGGCGCTGCGCGCGGTGGAGGCCCTGCGCCCCGACCTGGTGCTCCTCGACATCCACCTGCCCGACATCTCCGGCCTGGAGGTCCTCGCCCGCCTGCGCGGCCGCCCCGGCCCGCCGGTCGACGTCATCGCCGTCACCGCCGCCCGCGAACGCGAGACCGTCCGGCAGGCCATGTCCCGCGGCGTGGACCACTACCTGGTCAAGCCCTTCACCCGCACCGCGTTCCTCGACCGCATGCGCGAGTACCTCGCGCGCCGCACCGAGGTCGCCCGCATGGGCCCC
Source organism: Saccharothrix sabaoui (assembly GCF_051756985.1). Lineage (NCBI taxonomy): Bacteria > Bacillati > Actinomycetota > Actinomycetes > Pseudonocardiales > Pseudonocardiaceae > Saccharothrix > Saccharothrix sabaoui. Next base: position 6,321 of record NZ_JBPKJK010000129.1, on the reverse strand, counting down.
TGGCTCGACCAGGACGAGGTCGACCAGCTCCTCCAGCACCGGCCCCGCGTCGGCCTGCCCAAGGGCCTGTCCGCCGTGACCCTCAAACTCGTCCTCGACACCCTGCGCACCACCACCACCGACCTGTCCGCCCAGGAGGTCGGCGAACGCGCCGGCCTCTCCCGCGTCAGCGCCCGCCGCTACCTGGAACACCTGGTCACCGTCGGCAGGGCGGAGGTCCAACCCCGCTACGGGGTGGCCAACCGCCCCGCCCACGGCTACCGGCTCACCTGACCGGTCGGGCTCATCCCACCGGTCGGGCTCACCTGACCGGTCAGGACTTGGGCACCACCCGGAACCAGCGGCAGCCGTACGGGTCCAGCTCGACGCGCGCCACACCGCCCTTCGTCGGCACCGTGCCGTCGACCAGCAGGTCGGTGAGGTCGCCGTCGAGCTTGTCCACCTCGATCACCGCCTCGCGGTCGGCCAGGTTGTGCACCGCCAGCACCGTGCCGCCGTCGATGTCGCTGCGGTGCGCCAACACCGCAGGGTCCTCTGTGTCGAGCACCTGGTAGGCGCCCCACGCCAGCTCCGGGCACTCCCGGTAGCGCTCCACCAGCATCCGCACCCACTCCAGCAGCGAATCGGGGTCGCGGCGCTGCTCGACGGCCGCGTCCCACCACATCGGCGTGCGCACCGCCTCCCGACCCGGGATCGACAGGTCCTCGACCATGCCGACCTCCTCGCCGTAGAACAGCACCGGCGTGCCCGGCAGCGAGAACAGCAGGCTGTAGACCATCTTCACCCGCTTCGGGTCACCGCCCAGCATCGACGGCAACCGCCGCCGCAACCCCCGCCCGTAGAGCTGCATGTCCTCGTCCGGGCCGAACGCGGCGAACACCTCCTGCCGCTCCGGCACCGTCAACTTGTCCAGCGTCAGCTCGTCGTGGTTGCGCACGAACGTCGCCCAGTGGCAGTCGCGCGGCGGCTGCGGCCGCTCCTTGAGCGCGTGCGCCAGCGGACTGGCCTGCTGCCGCGCCAACGACAGGTACATCTGCTGCATCCCGATGAAGTCGAAGCACATGTTCAGCTCGTCGCCCACGCCGTCCGCGCCGCCGAAGAACTTCATCGTCTCGGTGTAGGGCAGGTTCACCTCCCCCAGCAGCACCGCCTCGCCGTTGCGCCGCGACAGGAACGCCCGCAGGTCCGCCAGGTAGTCGTGCGGGTCCGGCAACGCCTCCACCGGCGCCTCCAGCAGGAACGGCACCGCGTCCACCCGGAACCCCGACAGCCCCAGCTCCATCCAGAACCCCATCACGCGCGCGATCTCGTCGCGCACCGCCGGGTTCGCCACGTTCAGGTCCGGCTGGTGCTTGTAGAACTTGTGCAGGTAGTACTTCTTGGCCTTGCGGTCGTAGGTCCACAACGACGTCTCCTGGTCCGGGAAGACCACGCCCTCGTCGCCGTCGGCCGGCTTCTCGTCCGCCCACACGTACCAGTCGTGCCGCGCGCTCTTCGGGTCCCGCGCCTGCTGGAACCACGGGTGCTGGTCGGAGGTGTGGTTGACCACCAGGTCCGCGATCACCCGCATCCCCCGGTCGCGCGCCGTGCGCACGAACTCGGTGAAGTCGCCCAACGTGCCCAACCGCGGGTCCACGCCGTAGAAGTCCGTGATGTCGTAGCCGTCGTCCCGGTCCGGCGTCGGGAAGAACGGCATCAACCACAGGCACGTCACCCCCAACCGGTGCAGGTGGTCGATCTTCTGCGTCAACCCCTTGAAGTCGCCGTAGCCGTCACCGTCCGAGTCGTGGAAGGTCTCCACGTCCAGGCAGTACACGACGGCGTTCTTCCACCACAGGTCCGCGGTCCGGGTCAGCTTCACGACCGCACCGCCGGCAGCACGTGCTCGCCGAACGCGTCCAGGAACCGCCCCTGCTCCTGCCCCACGTGGTGCAGGTACACCTCCTCGAAGCCCAGCTCCGCGTACTCCCGCACCGTCTTCGCGTGCCACCCCAGGTCGGACGAGATGTTCACCACCTGCGCCACCTGCTCCACCGACACGTGCTCGGAGACCACGTCGAACGTCTCCGCCAGGTCCAGGTCCCAGCACACCGGCGGCGCGAACACGTTGCTGCGCCACTGCTCGTGCGCCACCGACCGCGCCTCGTCCTCGTCCGGCGCCCAGCTCAGGTGCACCTGCAGGTGCAGCTTGCCCCGACCACCGGCGTCGCGGTACGCGTCACGCACCTTCACCAGCTGCTCGACCGGCGCGTTCACCGTGATCAGGCCGTCCGCCCACTCCGCGCACCACGCCGCCGTCTCCGGGCTCACCGCCGCACCCACCAGCAGCGGCGGCTCCTCCGGCAACGTCCACACCCGCGCCCGGTCCACCGTCACCAACCCGTGGTGGGTGACCTCCTCGCCGCGCAGCAGCGCCCGGATCACCTCCACGCACTCGCGCAACCGCGCGTTGCGGGTCGCCTTGTCCGGCCACACCGCGCCGGTGATGTGCTCGTTGCTGGCCTCACCGCTGCCCAGCGCCGCCCAGAACCGACCCGGGAACATCGCGCCCAACGTGCCGATGGCCTGCGCGATGATCGCCGGGTGGTACCGCTGCCCCGGCGCGTTGACCACGCCGAACGGCAACGACGTCGCCTGGAGCGCGGCACCCAGCCACGACCACGCGAACGCGCTCTGCCCCTGCCTGCTGCTCCACGGCGAGAAGTGGTCCGAGCTCATCGCCGCGTCGAAGCCGACCTCCTCCGCCCGCCGCACCGCGTCCAGCAGCGCCGTCGGGTGTACCTGTTCGTGCGAGGCGTGCACGCCTATGACCGTCATGCCGTGTCACGTACCCAACGCCCGATTCCGCGACACCCCGCATCGGGCGCGGTCGGTCAGCGCAGCTCGCGCCGCTCCGCCGGAGCGGACCGCACGTCGGTCGCCGACCCGTCCACCACAGTGCCGTCCACCACCGCGCCGTCCACCACCGCGCCACCGGCCGACGGCGACCGCCCGTAGCGCAGGTTGAGCACCATCTCCCGCTCCCGCGCCTCCGCCCGCCGCGCCATCCGCCGGCTGATCAACCGCCGCGTCGGCGGGAACAGCAGGAACAGGCCCGCCACGTCGCTGAGGAACCCCGGCACCACGATCAGGAACCCCGCCGCCGCGATCAGGAACCCGTCCGCGACCTCCTGGTGCGGCGCCCGCCGCGTGCGCACCGCCTCCGAGAACGCCCCGATCGTGCGCGCGCCCTCCCGGCGCAGCAGCACCGCCCCCACCACCCCGCCCAGGAGCAGCAGCCCCAATGTCGGCAGGGGTCCCCAGGCCCCGAAGGCCGCCACCAGGGCGGTCACCTCCACGGCCAGGCCGATCAGCAGTACGGCGAACACGCGCATACCCACCCAACGAACGAACCGCCCGAAACGCTCCCGGCCGAAATATTTACGTCCAACAGCCCGTCTGGCAGCATATCTTCACGTCACTCAACGGGTAGGGAGCATGGATGACTGCGCTGCACGAGGTCCCCGCCACCTCCGGCACGACCGGGCCCCAGCCCTACACCTACGTCCGCCGCGAACTCGTCGAACCCGACTGGCGCCGCTTCCCCGGCTGGCGCGACGTCACCGACACCCAGTGGCGCGACGCCCAGTGGCAACGCGCCAACTGCGTCAAGAACCCCAGACAGCTCCGCACCGTCACCGGCGACCTGCTCACCGACCGGTTCTACGACGAACTCGCCGCCGACCAGCAGCACCTCGCCACCATGTCGATGCTGCTCCCACCCCAGATGCTCAACACCACCGCGCCCACCGCACCCCTCGAACCCGAGGCGTTCACCGAGGCGTTCCTCGCCGACCCCGTCCGCCGCTACATGCTCCCCGTCCGCAGCGACCGCGACCCCCACTGGCCCAGCCACCCCCACTCCGCCCGCGACTCCCTGCACGAAGCCGAGATGTGGGTCGTCGAAGGACTCACCCACCGCTACCCCACCAAGGTCCTCGCCGAACTCGTCTCCACCTGCCCCCAGTACTGCGGCCACTGCACCCGCATGGACCTCGTCGGCAACTCCACCCCCCAGGTCAGCAAACACAAGCTCGCCCTCAAACCCGTCGACCGCCAGGACCGCATGATCGACTACCTCAAGCACACCCCCGGCGTGCGCGACGTCGTCGTCTCCGGCGGCGACGTCGCCAACGTCCCCTGGCCCCAGCTCGAGTCCTTCCTCATGCGACTCCTCGACATCGACACCGTCCGCGACGTCCGCCTCGCCACCAAGGCCCTCGCCGGACTCCCCCAGCACTGGCTCCAACCCAAGGTCGTCGAAGGACTCGAACGCGTCGCCCGCACCGCCTCCCGACGCGGCGTCAACCTCGCCATCCACACCCACGTCAACCACGTGCAGTCCGTCACCCCGCTCGTCGCCGAAGCCGCCCGCACCGCACTGGAGGTCGGCGTCCGCGACGTCCGCAACCAGGGCGTCCTCATGAAGGGCGTCAACGCCACCCCCGACGACCTGCTCGACCTCTGCTTCGCGCTCCAGGGCGAGGCCAACGTCCTGCCCTACTACTTCTACATGTGCGACATGATCCCCAACGCCGAGCACTGGCGCGTCGCCGTCTGGGAAGCCCAGGAACTCCAGCACGCCATCATGGGCTACCTGCCCGGCTACGCCACCCCGCGCATCGTCTGCGACGTCCCCTACGTCGGCAAGCGCTGGGTCCACCAGCTCCACGAGTACGACCGCGAACTCGGCATCTCCTACTGGACCAAGAACTACCGCACCGGCATCGAGCACGACGACCCCGAAGCCCTCGACCGCCGCTACCCCTACTACGACCCGATCTCCACCCTCGGCGACACCGGCCGCCGCTGGTGGTCCGAACAGGGCTGACCGGAACAGAGCCGCCCCGGTGGTACGCGTGGCACCCTCACCGGGGCGGTCCCTTCCCCTCGTCCTGGCGTTTTTGATCGATGTTTTCGCTGCTACGGTGATGCGGGAGGATTATTTTTAGGCGACACTGAAGTTATTGAGGGTGTTGGCCAGTGGTCCCTGTTCATGCCACCATGTGAGGGGATTTCGCGTTCATCCGTGGCCCGCTCGCGGGCGCTTCGGACAGACTGGCCCGCATGACCGATTCCGCCGTGGCGCTCAAGTCCTACGACCTGTTCTCCCCCGAGGCGCTGAGCGACCCGACCCCGCTGCTGCACCGCATCCGCGCCGAGAGCCCGGTCAGCGTCATCCCCCAGCTCGACTCCTACCTCTTAACCCGGCACGCGGACATCCTGTCCGTGCTCAAGGACCGCACGCTGGTGCCGGCCAACATGGCCCAGTCGCTCTCCCAGTTCTCCCCCGAGGAGCAGGAGGAGCTGCTCCCCCTGCGCACGTCCATCGAGCTGTGGATGGGCCACACCAACGAGACCGACCACGTGCGCTTCCAGCAGCTGCTCAAGCGCTACTTCACCCCCTCGACGGTCAACGGCCTGCGCCCGCGGGTGCGCGAGCTGACCAACGAGCTGCTCGACGCCGTCGCCGCGCGGGGCCGGATGGAGGTCGTCGCCGACCTGGCCTACCCGCTGCCCGCCAACGTGATCGCCGAGATGCTGGGCATGCCCACCGAGCACCGCGAGCAGCTCCAGGCGTGGTCGCGCGACATCCTGGCGGTGTTCCAGGTCGCCGACGTCGACCGGCTGCGGCAGTCCCAGCGCAGCGTGCTGGAGATGCAGGACTACGTGCGCGGCCTGGTGCGGGAGCACCGCGAGGAGCCGCGCGAGGACCTGATCAGCGTGTTCGTCGCCGCCGAGCGCGAGGGCGTGGTCACCGAGGACGAGATCGTCGCCAACTGCGTGCTGCTGCTGTTCGCGGGCCACGAGACGACCGCCACCCTGATCGCCAACGGCCTCAAGCTGCTGTTCGACAACCCCGACGAGTTCGCCCGGCTCAAGGCCGACCCCTCCCTCACGCCGGGCGCGGTGGAGGAGATGCTGCGCTGCGACGGACCGGCGAGCATCATCGTGCGCCAGAGCACCGAGCCGTTCCGCCTGGGCGACCTCGACCTGCCCGCGGGCAGGCGGTTCTACCTGGCGATGATGGCCGGCAACCGCGACCCGGAGGTCTTCACCGACCCCGACCGGTTCGACATCACGCGCAAGCCCAACCGGCACACCGCGTTCGGCCTGGGCGCGTTCTACTGCCTCGGCGCGGCGCTGGCCCGGATGGAGGCCGACGAGTGCTTCCGCATCCTGCTCGACCGCTGCCCCGACCTGCGGCTGGAGTCGGCGACCGTGGTGCCGAGCCCGCCCCTCACCCACCGCCTGGAGTCCCTGGCGGTCACGTTCTGACCG
>NZ_JBPKJK010000128.1:0-26585 GCF_051756985.1 Saccharothrix sabaoui | reverse complement strand
GTCGCCGCGCCCCGCGCGCCCGCCCGCCTCGCCGCCGAAGGAGGACGGCTGGGCGCCGTTCCGCGGCACCACCACACCCGACGCGCCGACCCCGACCGCGGGCGAGGGCCCCGGCCGCACCGGGTCGGTCTGGTTCGGCGGCACCAGGGTGCCGCCGAGCCCCGCGGAACCCGCGCGGCACCGTGCCGCGGACACCCACGAGCGCGGGGAGGCGCCCGTGAACGACAACCCGTCGGAGCTGCCGAAGAGGCGGCCCCGCACCAACCTGATGTCGGAACGGCCGGGTGCACCCGATGCGGTGGCACCCGTACGGAGGGACCCGCAGGCGACACGCGGCTTCCTCGCCAGCTACCAGACCGGCGTCCGGCAAGGTGAGCGGCAATCCGGTGAGAACCGAGCTGGGCAGGAGAGTGGATGAGCACGCAGAAGTCGCGGCAGGTCGACCAGTTCGGCTGGCTGGTGGGCAACTTCGCCGAGCGCGTGCCGGGGGTGGCCCACGCCGTGGTGATCTCGGTGGACGGCCTGCTGCTCACCGCGTCGAACGGGCTGCCGAACGACCGGGCCGACCAGTTGGCCGCCATCGCGGCCGGGGTGGCGAGCCTCACCGAGTCGGCGGCGCGCTGCTTCGACGGCGGCGGTGTGCTGCGCTCGGTGATCGAGATGCAGTACGGGATCATGCTGCTGGTGTCGATCCGGGACGGCTCGTGCCTCGCGGTGCTGGCCGCGCCGGACGCGGACGTCGGCCAGGTCGCCTACGAGATGACGGTCGTCGTCGAGCAGGTCGGCCAGCTCCTCACCCCCGAGCTGCGCGCCCAGCTCCACGGCGCGAAGCGGATGATGGCCCGCCCTTCCGCGTGAGGTGGTCATGAGCGACCAGGAGCCACCGAACGAGCAGTCGTTCGCCGACCTGCTCAACGGCTTCAGCTTCGACGCGCGCCGGCGGCGACCGGACAAGCCGAAGCCCGAGGAGCCGTCGACCGGGGAGACCAGGCCGCACCGACCGGTGTTCGACGACGGGGACGACGACGTCGACTACCCCCGCGAGGAGGCGGCGTCGATCGTCCGCGCCTACTCGTGGACCGGCGGTCGCACCACGTCGTCGTACCAGCTGGAGCTGGAGACGCTGGTGTCCGCGGTCGACTGGGAGTTCCCGGGCGGCATGAAGGCCGAGCACCACGAGGTGATCTCGCTGGTGGCCAGGCCGCGGTCGGTGGCGGAGGTGGCCGCGCTGCTGCGGCTGCCGCTGGGGGTGGCGAAGGTCCTGCTCGGCGACATGGCCGAGCGGGGCCTGATCGACGTGCACGGGAACGGGGCCGGCGACGGCGAGGAGCCCGACCTGGGCCTGATGGAACGGGTGCTCGCGGGCCTGCGCCGGCTCTGACGGCGCCCCGCCGGGGCGCCCGCCTTTGCGCACTGATCGACATGCGACCTACTATGACTTCAGTGTCGACCGAAGAACGAGGTCGGCCGGAGCTGAGGGGGACGCATGAGCGTCGGACGGGAAACCCGGCTGTCGGCGTGGATCGAGCGGTTCGCGGCGCACTTCGAGAAGGAGGGCATCCCGCTGATCGGCGGGCGCATCCTCGGCTACCTGCTGGTGTGCCAGCCGACCGAGCGGACCGCCGCCGAGCTGTCGCAGGAGCTGGAGGCGAGCAGCGGTTCGATCAGCACGAACATGAAGTTCCTGGTCAACGCCGGTCTGGTGACGAAGCGCACCCGGCGCGGCCGGCAGGCGTCGCAGTACCGCATCAACGAGAAGCGGTGGGCGGACCTGGTGCAGACCAAGCTGGACGCGCTGGTGAGCGTGCGGGAGCTGACCGAGGCGGGGATGCGGCTGATGAGCGGCGACCCGGAGCGGGCGGTGCGGCTCCGGGCCGTGGACGACCTCTACGCGTGGCTGGCGACCGAGCTGCCCGCGGTCTGGGAGCGCAGGCCGTCGTCGACGAAGTGAGCCCGTTCGCGGGTGGAGGTCCACAGGGCGGCGGTGGCGACGACCACCGCGCCCGCGCCCAGCACGTGCAGTGAGACGAGGACCTCGGGCACGCCGGTCCAGTACTGGACCATGCCGAGCACGCCCTGGGAGAGCACGACGGCGACGAGCACCCAGTAGGGGCGGCGGGGCACGGGGTGGCCGCGCAGGGCGAAGCCGAGTGCGACGAGCATGCCGAGGAAGAGGAACAGCAGGTCGGCGTGCAGTTGGGCGAGGGTGTCGACGGGTGCGTCGAGGCGCGGGGTGTTCGCGTCGCCCGCGTGGGGGCCGGCGGCGGTGACGAAGGTGCCGGCGAGGAGCAGGAGGCCGAGGACGGCGGCCTGCACGACCTGGAGCGCCATCAGGGGCCGGGGCACGAGGGGGCGGGCGGGTGCGTCGCCCTCGCCGAGGGCGGCGACGAGCAGCACGGCGAACCAGACGAGCACCATCGAGATCAGGAAGTGGACGCTGACGGTCCACCAGAGCAGGCCGGTGAGCACGGTGAGGCCGCCGACGACGGCCTGGAGGACGACGCCGCCGAACTGGACGAGCGCGAGCTTCACGACGCGGGCGCGGCGGGGGCGGTCGAACCAGGCGGCGAGGACGCAGAGGGCGGCGATGACGCCGACGACGCCGGTGAGGGTGCGGTTGCCGAACTCGACCCACTGGTGCAGGGAGGCGACCTCGGGGTGTTCGACGGGCACCATGCTGCCCTCGAAGCACTGGGGCCAGGTGGGGCAGCCGAGGCCCGACCCGGTCACGCGCACGATCGAGCCGGTGACCGCGATACCGCCCTGGGCGATGACCACGGCGATGGCGAAGGTGCGCTGGAACGTGCTGAGGAAGCGGGTGAACCAGGGTGGGGCGGACACGTCCCGATGGTAGGTACCGGTTCCTGAGAGCGGCCGGCCGGGGTCAGTCGACCCTGGTGGTGCGGGTGGCGAGGGCGCCGGCGGCGAGGCCCCAGGCGAGCAGGACGGCGACGGGGCGCAGGCCGGGCGCGCGGCCGTCGACGGCGGTGGTGTGGAGGGCTTCGGCGAGCGCGGCGGACGGGAGCAGGTCGACGACGGTGGCGAGGGGGCCGGGGAGGGTGTCGACGCCGAGGGCGACACCGCCGATGAGGAGCAGGACGAACCAGGCGATGTTGGCGAGGGCGAGGACGATCTCGGCGCGGAGGGCGCCGCCGAGGAGGACGCCGAGGGCGCCGAAGGACAGGGTGCCGAGGACGAGGAGCAGGGCGGTCCACAGCAGGCCGGTGGGGCCGGGGAGGTCCCAGCCGAGGAGCAGGGCGACGGCGGTGATGATGGCGGCCTGCACGGCGACGACGGCGAGGGCGGCGGTGACGCGCCCGGCGACGAGGAGCCAGCGGGGCAGGGCGGTGGCGGCGAGGCGCTTGAGGACGCCGTAGCGGCGGTCGAAGCCGAGTGCGATGGCCTGGCCGGTGAACGCCGAGGAGATGACGGCGAGGGCGAGGACGCGGGCGGTGGAGGTGGCGACGCGCGGGTCGGGTGCGGGGATGGCGGTCATGAGGCTCATGGCGACGAGCAGCGCGACGGGGATGAGGACGGTGAGCAGTACCTGTTCGCCGTTGCGCAGGGTGAGCCGGGTCTCGGTGCGGGCCTGGGCGAGGAGCATGCGGCCGAGGTGCCCGCGGCCGGGTGCGGGGGTGAAGGTGCCGGGGGTGAAGCGGGGGTGTGTCACGAGCGCAGCTCCCTGCCGGTCAGCTCCAGGAACACGTCTTCGAGGCTCCGCTTGGCCACGGTCAGCTCCTCGGCGAGGACGCCCTGCTGGGCGCACCAGGAGGTGACGGTGGAGACGACCTGGGGGGTGATGCGGCCCTCGACGAGGTAGGAGCCGCGGTTGGCCTCGCGCACCTTCATGCCCTCGGGGAGGGCGTCGCGCAGCAGGGTGAGTTCGAGGCCGGGGCGGGCGCGGAAGCGCAGCTGCTGGTCGTCGGCGTGGTGGGCGGTGAGCTGGGTGGGGCTGCCCTGGGCGACGACGCGGCCGTCGTCGACGATGACGACGTGGTCGGCGAGGGCTTCGGCCTCGTCCATGAGGTGGGTGGTGAGCAGGACGCTGACGCCGTCGTCGCGCAGGGCGCCGACGAGTTCCCAGACGAGGTGGCGGGCCTGGGGGTCCATGCCGGCGGTGGGTTCGTCGAGGAAGACGAGTTCGGGGCGGCCGACGAGGGCGCAGGCGAGGGAGAGGCGTTGCTGCTGGCCGCCGGAGAGCCGCTTGTAGGGGGTGCGGAGGGCGGTGCCGGTGAGGCCGAGGACGTCGAGCAGCCAGGCGGGGTCGAGGGGGTCGGCGGCGCAGGTGGCGACGAGGCGGAGCAGTTCGTCGGCGCGGATGCCGGGGTAGCCGCCGCCGCCCTGGGGCATGACGCCGATGCGGGGGCGGAGGCGGTCGCCGTCGCGGGCGGGGTCGAGGCCGAGGACGCGGACGGTGCCGGCGTCGGCTCTGCGGAAGCCCTCGCACACCTCGACGGTGGTGGTCTTGCCGGCTCCGTTGGGGCCGAGCAGGGCGAGGACGGTGCCGGTGTCGAGGGTGAGGTCGAGCCCGTTCACGGCGGGGGTGGAGCCGTAGCGCTTGACCAGCCCCGACACTTCCACGGCAGGGCGTTGGGGGTGCGGGCTCACGACGGGGAAGCCTAGGGCGTCGGCGGGCGGGTGCCGGTGGTGGGGTGCCGGTGGTGGGGTCAGCCCCACCGGGGTTCTCCGGGTGGCTTCAGGGTTTCCTCGGGGGTGTTCCGGATATTCCGGTGGCTGTTCCGCCACGAGGATTTTCCCGTGGCGCGTATTCGGGGGGACGTTCGGCCGGCGGTGGTGCCGCCGGCGGTGGTGGGGCTCGTGCTGTCGTTGTTCCCGGTGGGCTACTTGCACGTGTCGTCGGTGGGCGAGTTGAGCCCGATCACGCACACGGTCAGCGATTACGTCTTCGTGGACGACGGCGCGGGGTTGCTGGCGGTGACGGCGTTGTCGTTGGCGGCGTCGTCGGCGGCGTTGCTGGTGGCGCTGGTGCGGTCGGGTTTGCCCAGGTGGGGGCCGGTGGCGGTGTTGTTGGGGCTGTGGTCGGCGGGGTTGGCGGTGGCGGTGGTGTTCCCGACGGACCCGGTGGGGGAGCCGACGTCGTTCGCGGGGGCGGTGCACCGGTACGCGGGGGCGGTGATGTTCGCGGCGCTGCCGGCGGCGGGGTGGTTGGTTTCCCGGACGTTCATCGGGAGTGTGGTTCTGCGTCGTTTTTCGGTGGCCGCGGGTATTGCCTCGGTCGTATTCATGTTGAGCCACGCGGCGGTGTTGTTCCCGGGTTCCGGTGCGGTGGTCCTCGGTCTTTTCGAGCGGGTCCTGTTCGCGTTGTTGTACTGCGTGCTGTTCGTCCTGGCGGTCGCGGCGGCGCGGCGGGGGGTGGCGTCGTGACGGGTGTGGCGGTGGGGCTCGCGGTGGTGGGGGCGGTGTTCTTCGCCGTCGCGGCCCGGTTGCAGCACGACGCGGTGCGGGCGGGCGGGGGCGCGCCGCGGGTGGCGGACCTGCTGCGCCGGCCGCGGTGGCTGGTGGGGCTGGTGCTGCTGGTGGTGGGCGCGGGGGTGCACGCGGTGGCGTTGGGGATGGCGCCGTTGAGCGTGGTGCAGCCGGTGGGCGTGGTCGCGATCGGGGTGACGGCGCTGCTGGACGGTCGGTGGCGGGAGTTGCCGGCGGTGCTGGTGACGACGTTCGGCGTGGGGGCGTTCGTGTTCCTGGCGGCGGGCAGCGCGTCGGCGACCGCGGTGGCCCCGGAGGCGGAGGCGCGTGCCGCGCTGGTGGCGCTGGGGCTGGTCGTGGTCCCGGGCCTGGTGGGGGTGCTGTCGGCGGGTCCGGTGGCGCGGTCCCTCGGGTTCGGGGTGGCGGGTGGTGTCGCCTACGGCTTCGTGTCGGTGTTGATGCGGGCGGTGTCGCAGGACGTCCAGCGCGGTGGCGCGTCGTGGGGCACCGCGTTGTCGGTGGCGGGTATCGCCGTCTCGCTCGTGGTGGGCGGCTGGTTCGTCCAGCACGCCTACGCCGGCGGTCCGCCCCACGTGGCGGTCGCCTGCCTCACCGCGGTGGACCCGCTCGTGGCCGTGGGCCTGGGCGCGGTCGTGCTCGGTGAGGCGTCCCGGACCAGTGGCGCGGTCGCCCTGGCCCAGGTGTCGTGCGCCCTCGTCGCCGTCGGCGGCGTGGTGGCGCTGGCCCGCACGTCCGGTGCGGGCACCACTCGTGCAGTCGTCAGATCGGAGAAGACAGTGAACGACGGACGCGCCACGCGGATCGTGATCGCCGCCGAGACGTTCCCGCCGGACGTGAACGGGGCGGCCCGTTTCGCGCACCGCCTGGCGACGGGCCTGGCGGGTCGGGGCCACGACGTGCACGTGGTGTGCGTGTCGCCGTCGGGCGAGGCGCGCTCGGAGCGCGTCGACGGCATCACCGTGCACCGGTTGAGGTCGCACCGCACGCCGTTCCACCGGACGTTCCGGGTCGGGCTGCCGTGGGAGGTGAGACGTGACGTGGGGGTGCTGCTGGCGGCGTTGAGGCCGGACCTGGTGCACGTGCAGGCGCACTTCGTGGTGGGGCGGCAGGTGCTGCGGCAGGCGGCGGCGCTGGGTGTGCCGACGGTGGCGACGAACCACTTCATGCCGGAGAACCTGTTCGGCCACGCCCGGGTGCCGGCGTGGTTGCGGGGGGTGGCGTCGCGGTGGGCGTGGCGCGACCTGGGGCGGGTGTACGGGGTGGCGGACGTGGTGACGGCGCCGACGCCGAGGGCCGTGGAGCTGTTGCACGACAGCGGGTTCCCGGCGCGGGCGGTGCCGGTGTCGTGCGGTGTGGACATCGAGCGCTACCGGGGGCGGCGGGTGGCGGGCGGGGACCGGCCGACGGTGTTGTTCGTGGGTCGGCTGGACGAGGAGAAGCGGGTCGACGAGCTGCTGCGCGCGGCGGCGCTGGTGCCGGGCCTGCGGGTGGACCTGGTGGGTGACGGTTCGTGCCGGGCGGAGTGGGAGCTGCTGGCCCGCGACCTGGGCATCGCGGACCGGGTGCGCTTCCGGGGGTTCGTGCCGGAGGAGGAGCTGCTGGACGCCTACGCGGCGGCGGACGTGTTCTGCATGCCGGGGGTGGCGGAGCTGCAGAGCCTGGCGACGATGGAGGCGATGGCGGCGGGCAAGCCGGTGGTGGCGGCGGACGCGATGGCGTTGCCGCACCTGTGCCGGCCGGGGCGCAACGGGTGGTTGTTCACGCCGGGTGACGTGCGCGGCCTGGCGGACCGGTTGCACGCGGTGACGTCGGACCCGGCGGGTGCGGCGCGGATGGGTGCGGCGTCGGGTGAGCTGATCGCGGCGCACGCGATCGGGGCGACGCTGGACGCGTTCGAGGCGCTGTACGCGCGGGCGGCGGGCGTGCCGCCGGTGGCGCGGGAGGCGCTGGCGGCGTGACGCGCGGGCGCGCGGCCGGCGAGCGGGGTCACCCCCGGGCGGCCTTGAGCGCGCGCAGGTCGTCGCCGAGCGCCTCGGGTCCGGGCATGGGGGCGGTGCGCCACCCGCGCAGCTTGACGATGTCCTCCAGGGAGATCGACGCCGGGTCGCGCAGGGAGGCGATGCGCGACCGGACGGCGGCGGCCACCTCGTCGTCACCCAGCCTCACCGCGGCCTCGCGCAGGCGGCGCAGGCGGGCGACGGCGGCGCGCGGGTCGCGGGTGCCCGCCTCCTCCACCCAGCCGGCCAGCAGGCGGCGGCCGACGTCGCGGGACAGGGCGGGCCGGTCGTCGAACGCCCACGTGCCCAGCAGTTCCACCAGGACGAGCACGCGGTCGGCGTCGGGGGAGCGGAACTGCGCCCACGGCTCCACCGGGCCGGAGAGGCGGTGCTCGCCGTTGAGCCGCACGACGACCCGTTCGGCGCCGGGAGTGTGGTGGGGCACGGCGGTGGCGAGGGCGGTGAACAGGGGGGTGCGTTCCTCGACGTCGGCGACGAGGGTGAGGGTGCCGTCCCGCAGGGTGGAGCCCAGCACGGTCCAGCCCCACAGCCGCAGCGCGAAGTCGGCGGTGCGGGTGTCGTCCAGGCCGAGCACGGACAGCGCGCGCGGGTCGGCCAGGTCGACGCCCTCGGCGGCGGCGGTCACCAGCAGCGCCAGGTGCGCCTCCTCGCTGGGCGGGGACCCGGCGAGCGCGGTCCGCGCGCCCGGGTCGTGGACGACGGCCCTGAGCCGGGGGCCGTTCGCGCGCAGGACGTCGGCGACGGCGCCGGTGAACCCGGGGCCGGACCGCTCGCACCCGGCGAGCAGCAGCGACCACAGGCGCACGCCGTCGCCCGTGCCGCGCACGTCCACGCCGAACGCGTCGCGCACCACCGACCGCCCGTACACGTCGAGCGTCCTGGGGTCGGAGGTGCCTGCCGTCCGCTCGGCCACCGCGAGAACCGTCACGGTCGAGGATTCTCCCCGACCTCAGTCCACGTCCACGCCGGTGGTCGACAGGCGGGCCGCGCGCTGCGCCACGCGCCGCCCGGTGGCGTTGAGCACGGGCCTGCCCGAGCCGGCGTCCAGCTCGGTCAGGAACTTGAACAGCATCCCGTGGCCCTCCAGGCGCTTGAGCAGCGCGTCGGCGACCTCGTCGGGGTCGAAGTCCACGACGGACATCTGCTCCACCAGGGACGTGGCGATGGTGCGGCGCGCCCGCAGCGGCACCCACCAGGTGGTGACCAGCAGCAGCACGAGGCCGAACGCGAGCGCGGTGCCCAGGACCGCCTCCCAGCCGGGGAAGCGCAGCGCGAACACCTGCACGGCGGCGGCCACGACCAGCAGCGCGGCCCCGTACACGGCGGCCCACCCGGCGGTGGCCGACGCGGGCGGTTCGGCGGCCTCGGTCTCCCAGCGGCCCTCGACCTGCCGCCACCGCCGTAGGGAGCTGCCCAGCGCGTAGGAGGTGACGGCGCCGAACACGACGGCCACGCCCGTGCCGGCGACCACCGCGGCGGGCGGCAGGTCGTAGACCCGGTAGCGCACGAACGCCCACACGCCCACCACGATCACCGCCGCGACCAGCACCCGCAGCAGCAGCCGCGGCTTGAGCCTGATCTTCGCGAGCACGGCCAGCGGCGTGCCGACGGGCGCGGGCAGGCTGCCGATGACCAGCAGCGCGACGACGACCAGCAGCACGCCGCCCACGGCGACCATGCCGGTGGTGGCCTGTGCCGCGGCCTTCCCGTCGGCCATCTCGTCGCGCACCCGGTCGATGGCGACGGTGACCAGCGGTATCACCGGTGACAGCAGCACCAGGCCGTGCAGCAGGGTGCCGGAGCGCAGCGCGGCGTAGCCGAACGCGGCCAGCAGCGTGCCCGAGCCCAGCGCCGCCGCCGGGCCCACCGCCCACGGCGGCAGCAGGTCGAACAGGGCCAGCACGAGCAGCGCGCCGCCCAGGGCGAACCCGAGCAGCCCGAGGAACTGGGCGAGCTGCCCGCCGCGGGTCAGCCCGGTGATCGTCCAGTACGGCAGCAGCGCCGCCCCGCGCAACGTCCTGGTCAGCGGTTTCGCCGTGCCCAGGCCCGAGTTCTCGCTGTCGGCGACGGTGATGGCCACGGCCGCCGCGGTCGCCGCGGTGCGGATCACCTGGTCGCTGCTCGCCTCCTGGACGAGCGGTTCGCGCCCGATGCCGGCCCGGTCGAACGCGGCCAGCGCCCGCACGCCGACCTCGACGCGCTCGGCGTCGGTGCGGGCGGGCAGCTTCGCCAGCAGCGCCGCCTGCTCCTCCAGGAACAGCTCGCCGCGCGAGCGCCGGTCCGCGCCCTCGTGCCGGTCGGCGAGGATCGCGGCGCGCAGCGCGGGCAGCTCCTCGCAGGCGATGCGGGTGTGCAGCGACCACGCGGCCAGCTCGGCGAGCGCCGCGCACGTCGGCGGGTGGTCGCCCTCCGGGTCGGCGTACAGGGCGGCCAGCTCGGCCTCCGCCCGCCGCGCGTACGGCACCAGCTCGTCGGGCAGCGGGTCGCCGAACAGCTCGCGCACCAGCTCGGCGACCCGCCGCGCGGCGCGCTCCGCGGGCTCGCCCTCCCCGCCGGCGAGCCGGTCGGCGCGCAGCAGCCGCTTCGGGTCGAACAGGACCCGGCACAGCATGGTGGCGCCGTCCATGCGGCCCCAGATCCAGTCGTTGACCCGCCACGAGCGCTTGAGGAACCCGGAGAACCGGCCCATCGACGCGCCGCCCGCCTTGTCGTCGGCGGTGAGGCTGTACTCGGCGAACGCGTTGCGCGTCTGGAGGCTGATCTGCACCAGCTCCACGGCCTGGTCGAGGCCGCCGGGGCTGTCGTCGGCCAGGCACGTGGTGGCGACCTCCAGCGCCAGCGCCCGCGACAGCGGCAGCGCGTCGCCCGCCAGGCCGGCCCCGGTCTCCGCGGGGGTGGCCGGGTCGGTGAGCAGCCGGTGCCACGACCGCAGCCCGCCGACGCGCAGCCCGTCGTCGTCGAACCGGGAGAGGGTCTCGCGGGCCTCGCCGAGGACGCGCGCGATCCGGTCGACCTGCTCGCGCACCCGCTGCCCGACGCCGTCGGGTTCGCGCAGCATCTTCTCCGCGAACCGCGCGACCCGCCGCTCCCAGTACCCCTGGTCCAGCTCCTCGGTGGTGTCGGTGGTCCAGTGCGCGTCGAGCTCGGCGCGGGCGGCGCGCAGCCGTGCCCGCACGTCGTAGAGGTCGGTGCGGGCGAGCGCGAGCCGCCCGGCGTCGGGCATCACCCACACCAGGCGCTTGAGCAGGTCCATCGCGGCGGAGGCGAGCCGGTCGGCCATCGTGATGCCCCACGGCCAGCCGTGCCCGGGCAGCGCGGCGGGCTGGGGCGCGTCGGGCACGTAGGGCAGGCCGTCGTGCCGGTCGTGGTACCGCCGCTGCGCGGCCTCGGCCGCGGCCCGCACCCGTTCGAACGTCCAGCCCGCGGCGTTCGTGCCGGGCACCTCGAACTGCCGGGTGGTCACGTCGCGCGCCGCGTGCCGGATGCGCACGTCCTCGTAGTGGTCGTGCAGGGTCCCGGCGAGCGCGTAGAGCTTGTCCACCACCGAGCCGCCCGCGGCCAGCCGGTCGAGCAGGGCGTTGCGCCCGCCGCGCCGCGACGCCGCGTCGCGGTTGTGCTGCTCGATGCGGTCGACGTAGGTGCGGCCGCTCTGGCTGGTCAGCGCGCCGAGCAGCTTCGCGCCGGTGGCGACGGTGCTGGGCAGCGCGCCGTCCACGGGCGCCACCGGCTCCACCACGGCCTCGGGCGCGTGCGGGAACACCAGCAGCATCACCCGCCGCACGGGCCCCTCGGCGGGCATCCGGTCGATGGCCTCCAGCGCCTCCCGGGTGGGGGTGTTGACCAGCACGCCGCCGTCCACGGCGTAGCGCGACCGGTTGTCCGCGCCGTTGGACCAGGACGCGACGCCGTCCATGTTCGGCCTGGCCCCGTCGGGCGCGCCGGGCGCGACCGGGACGAACGACGGTTCGAACGCGAACGGGAACGACGCGGAGGAGCGGGCGGCCAGCGCCAGGCGGCTGACCAGGCCGGGCAGGTCGTCGGCGGTGAAGTCGTCCCGGTCGCCCGCGCCGGGGTCGCGGCGGAACGAGAAGCTGCCCTGGTGCGTGGACTGCACCATGGTCTGCCCCAGGTCGTCGTGGGTGACCGTGGGCACGCCCGCCAGCAGCGTCGTGGTGATCCGCAGGTCCACCGGCCGCTCGTCGCGCGGGGTGGGCTCGAAGTCGGCGGTCAGGCGCTCCAGCGCCTCCCGCAGCCGCGGCAGGAAGAACTCGTCGCCGCGCAGCAGCGACACCGGCTGCCCCCGGAACGGGGTGCGCAGCAGCTGCTCCATGCGGCCCTGCTCGGCCCACAGGTCCCGCAGCCTCTCCACCCGCGCGTTGGCGTTGACCTGCGACAACGCCAGGGCGGCGCCGTTGATGCCGCCCGCCGACGTGCCGGTGATGACATCGGCGCGCGCGGTGCTGCACACCATGTCGAGCAACGCCGACCAGGGACCGTCGCCCCTGGTCAGGCGGTCGAGTTCGAGCACCACCCCGCCCATCCAGACGGCGAGGCTCACCCCGCCGTTGAGCACCACGGCGAACCGGATCTGCTCCTGCGGCACGTCGGACATCGCGCGTTCCTCCCCCGAGGCGACGATCTTCCCGCTACCCCTACCTCGCCCGAACGGGCCGGTGGGTTACACCGACCCGGGCAGCGGGTCCCGCCTGATCAGCGGGAACACCTGCTTGCGGGCCACGAACAGGCACACCGCGAACGCGATCAGGGCGCCCGCCACGGCCTGCGGCACGGTGTAGGCGCGGCCGTCGAACGCCGAGCCCGTGGGCGGCAGGATCACCGCGATCACCGCGCTGGCCGTGGTCGCGAACACCCGGAAGCGGCGCGCCAGCACGGCCGTGGCCAGCGGCAACGCCGCCCACAGCACGTACCAGGGCTGGAGCACGGGCCCCAGCACGAGCACCGCGCCCAGGCCCGCGCCCAGGCCGTTGACGGCCTTGATGCGGCCCCGGAACGCCTTCCACAGCAGCGTCGCCGCGAGCACGACCGACACGCCCTGGGTGACCAGCCGCATCAGCGCGATCATCGACTCGGTGTGGTTGCCCAGCCCCAGCAGCAGGCCCAGCCCACCGCCCGTGAAGCCCATCGCGGTGGGCGGCGACATCCAGCTCTTGACCGTGCTCGCCGTGTTCAGCGTCTGCACCCAGCCGAACCCGAGGCCGGTGCCGACGCACGTGCCGACCATCACCACGCCCGAGATGAGCAGCAGCAGCAGCGCCGCCTTGACCAGGTCGGTGAACCGGCCGCCGAGCCGCCTGGCGATCATCACGCCCAGGAAGCCCAGCGCCAGCGCGGCCGGGATCTTCACCGCCGCGCCCATCGTGATCATGGTCGCGCCGAGCACGATCCACAGCAGCTCGTCGCGGGTCACCGGCACGCCCGGGGTGGTCGGCATCCGGCGCAGCGCCAGCTCCATGCCGACCAGCATCAACCCGATCGCCAGGCCCTCGTTGTGCACGCCCACGACCAGGTGGAACAGCACCAGCGGGTTCGCCGCGCCCAGCCACAGCGCGCTCACCGGCGGCACGCCGAAGCGCCGGGCGAGCCGGGGCAGCGCCCACACGATCATCGCCAGGCCCAGCAGCACCAGCAGCCGGTGCAGGAAGATCCCCGGCAGGACGCCGTCCCCGGTCACCATCGAGATGACCCGGCCGGCCGCCAGGAACAGCGGCCCGTACGGGGCGGGCGTCTCGCGCCAGATGTTCGGCACGTTCACGGTGAGCGGGTGGTCCACGCCCAGCGCCGTGGCCGGCCCCAGCTCGTAGGGGTCCTGCCCGTTGGCCGCGATCTGCGACTGCGCCAGGTAGCTGTAGACGTCCCGGCTGAACATGGGCAGCACGAACACCAGCGGCGTGATCCACATCAGCAGGGTGCGGTCGAGCTGGCTGCGGGTCATCAGCCGCGGCCGGCCCGGCCGGGCGAACCGGCCCAGCCACAGCCACGCCGACACGATCAGGAAGATGCCCGTCCACACCACGGCCATCGAGGCGCTGTTCATCCGGGGGAACAGGCCCAGCACGGGCGTGCCCGGCAGGGGGCTGAACACCGGCGCGGCGCCCGCGCCCAGCGACCCGACCGCCATCAGCAGGGCGCCCACGGTGCCCCACCGGCGGATGATGTCGAGCTGCCGCCGCTCGGGGGCGTCGAGGGGCGCGGCCTCGCCGATCGCGCTCCGGTTCGCCATCACCACTCCGCCCGCCGCCACGCCCGAAGGGTAGCGACCGCCCCCGGCGCGTGAGTCGGGTCACCCGATCCGGGGCGATCTTTGCGAGCGCCGACGAAATAAGCAACACTGGTGTTGTGAAAAACGTCGGGACCGACTCCACCGGCGTGCCCGCGGGGCACGACGGCCGGACCCGGCACGCCGTCGCCCGGCTCCTGCTGGAGCAGGGCCCGGTCGCCGCGGCCTCGGTCGCGGACCGGCTGGGCCTGAGCCCCACGGCGGTGCGGCGGCACATCGACGCCCTGGTGGCGGACGGTGAGGCGACCGGCAGGGAGGCGCCCCGGCGCACCCAGCGCGGCCGGGGTCGCCCGGCCAAGCTGTTCCTGCTGACCGAGCAGGGGCGGGCCCGCTTCGGGCACGCCTACGACGACCTCGCCGTCGCCGCGCTGCGGTTCCTCGCCGAACAGGGCGGGGAGGAGGCGGTACGGGCCTTCGCGCAGCGCCGCGTCAGCGCGTTCGTGGACCAGCACCGGGCGGCCATCGTGGCCCAGCCCGACGCGGCCGACCGGGCCAAGGCCCTCGCGGCCGCGCTCACCCGGGAGGGCTACGCTGCCTCGGCGCGGCACGTGGGAGCGGGTGAGCAGCTCTGCCAGCACCTGTGCCCGGTCGCGCACGTCGCCGCCGAGTTCCCGCAGCTGTGCGAGACCGAGACGGCGGCGTTCGCCGACCTGCTCGGCACGCACGTCCAGCGCCTGGCCACCATCGCCCGCGGCGATGCCGTGTGCACGACGCACATCCCGAACACACCCAGGACCGCCTCGGTTGACGCCGACGGCCCGAACCGGGTCGGCGACGCCGACGCACGGACTTCAGATGGAGGGGAGCCCGCATGACTGCCGCTGCCGAGCAGCGCACCACCACAGCCCCGCTCAGCCAGGAGGAGACCCTGGCGAGCATCGGCAACTACGAGTTCGGCTGGGCCGACTCGGACGCCGCCGGCGCGAGCGCCCGCCGAGGTCTGAACGAGGACGTCGTCCGCGACATCTCGGCGAAGAAGAGCGAGCCCGAGTGGATGCTCGACTTCCGCCTCAAGGCGCTGCGCCTGTTCGACCGCAAGCCGATGCCCACGTGGGGCTCCGACCTGTCGGGCATCGACTTCGAGAACATCAAGTACTTCGTCCGGTCGACCGAGAAGCAGGCGGCGACCTGGGACGACCTGCCCGACGACATCAAGAACACCTACGACAAGCTGGGCATCCCGGAGGCCGAGAAGCAGCGCCTCGTCTCCGGTGTCGCCGCCCAGTACGAGTCCGAGGTCGTCTACCACAAGATCCGCGAGGACCTCGAGGAGCAGGGTGTCATCTTCCTCGACACCGACACCGCCCTCAAGGAGCACCCGGAGCTGTTCAAGGAGTACTTCGGCTCCGTCATCCCCTCGGGTGACAACAAGTTCTCCGCGCTGAACTCCGCGGTCTGGTCCGGCGGCTCGTTCATCTACGTGCCGAAGGGTGTCCACGTCGACATCCCGCTCCAGGCGTACTTCCGGATCAACACCGAGAACATGGGCCAGTTCGAGCGGACCCTGATCATCGTCGACGAGGGTGCCTACGTGCACTACGTCGAGGGCTGCACCGCGCCGATCTACTCGTCGGACTCGCTGCACTCCGCCGTCGTCGAGATCATCGTCAAGAAGGGTGGTCGCTGCCGCTACACGACCATCCAGAACTGGTCGAACAACGTCTACAACCTGGTCACCAAGCGCGCCAAGGCCGAAGAGGGCGCGACCATGGAGTGGATCGACGGCAACATCGGCTCCAAGGTCACCATGAAGTACCCGGCCGTGTTCCTCATGGGCGAGCACGCCAAGGGCGAGGTCCTCTCGATCGCGTTCGCGGGCGAGGGCCAGCACCAGGACGCCGGCGCGAAGATGGTCCACATGGCGCCGCACACGTCGTCCACGATCGTGTCGAAGTCGGTGGCGCGCGGCGGCGGCCGCACCTCCTACCGCGGCCTCGTGCAGGTCAACAAGCGGGCGCACCACTCGAAGTCCACGGTCAAGTGCGACGCGCTGCTGGTGGACAACATCAGCCGCTCCGACACCTACCCCTACGTCGACGTCCGCGAGGACGACGTGTCGATGGGCCACGAGGCCACCGTCTCGAAGGTGTCCGAGGACCAGCTGTTCTACCTGATGTCCCGCGGTCTCAACGAGGACGAGGCCATGGCCATGATCGTGCGCGGGTTCGTCGAGCCCATCGCGCGCGAGCTGCCCATGGAGTACGCGCTCGAGCTGAACCGCCTGATCGAGCTTCAGATGGAAGGGGCCGTCGGCTGACATGGCCGTCACCACCGAAGACCAGCAGCACGGCCTGACGGCCCACTCGCACGGCGCGGGTGCCCCCATCTCCTCGCGCGCGGACCACTTCGCGTCGTTCGACGTGGACGCGTTCGAGGTGCCGGGGGGCCGCGAGGAGATCTGGCGCTTCACCCCCATGAAGCGGCTGGCCGGCCTGCACGACGGCGCGCCCGCCACCGGCACGGCCACCGTCGAGGTGACCGCGGCGGAGGGCGTCACCGTCGACCGGGCCGCCCGCGGCGACCAGCGCCTCGGCGTGGCCGGCACCCCCGGCGACCGCGTCGCCGCCCAGGCGTGGAACTCCTTCACCGAGGCCACCGTGATCACCCTCCCCGGTGACGCGAAGTCCGGGCCCACCACCGTCACGGTGACCGGCGCGGGCGAGGGCCGGGTCGCCTACGGCCACCTCCAGGTGCACGCCCGGCCGTTCGCCGAGGGCGTCGTCGTCCTCGACCACCGCGGCTCCGGCGCGTACGCCGACAACGTCGAGTTCGTCGTCGACGACGGCGCGCACCTCACCGTCGTCGCCATCCAGGACTGGGCCGACGACGCGGTGCACGTCTCCGCGCACCACGCCAAGCTGGGCCGCGACGCCTCGTTCAAGCACACCGTCATCACCCTCGGCGGCGACCTCGTCCGGCTCACCCCGGTGGTCACCTACACCGGGCGCGGCGGCGACGCCGAGCTGCTCGGCCTGTACTTCGCCGACGCGGGCCAGCACCTGGAGCACCGCACCTTCGTCGACCACGCGGTGTCCAACTGCCGCAGCAACGTGGTCTACAAGGGCGCGCTCCAGGGCGAGGGCGCGCACACCGTGTGGATCGGCGACGTCCTGATCCGCGCCGCGGCCGAGGGCACCGAGACCTTCGAGCTCAACCGCAACCTGGTGCTCACCGACGGCGCCCGCGCCGACTCGGTGCCCAACCTGGAGATCGAGACCGGCGAGATCGAGGGCGCGGGCCACGCCAGCGCCACCGGCCGGTTCGACGACGAGCAGCTGTTCTACCTCCAGGCCCGCGGCATCCCCGAGGAGCAGGCCCGCCGCCTCGTCGTGCGCGGCTTCTTCCACGAGATCCTGCTCAAGATCACCGTCCCCGAGGTGCGCGCGCGCCTCGAAGCCGCCATCGAGGCGGAACTGGAAGCGGTGGGGGCCTGATGCTCCGGGTGTGCTCCGTCACCGACCTCGACGACCGCAAGCCGGTCGCGTTCGAGGTCGGCGACGAGGCCACCCCCGTACTGCTCGTCCGCGACGGCGACACCGTGCACGCGCTGCGCGACCTCTGCACCCACGCCGAGGTCGCGCTCAGCGAGGGCGAGGTCACGCGCAAGGGCGTGGAGTGCTGGCTGCACGGGTCGTGCTTCGACCTGCGCACCGGCCGCCCGTCCTCGCCGCCCGCCACCGAGCCGGTCGACGTGTTCGCCGTCGAGCTCCGCGGCGACGACGTGTACGTCGACGTCGCCACCACCACGAACTGACTTTCGCCCGCCACACCAGGAGAACTGAGCACCAATGGCCACTCTGGAGATCAAGGACCTGCACGTCTCGGTCAACACCGAGGAAGGCGCCAAGGAGATCCTCAAGGGCGTCGACCTGACCATCAAGGCGGGCGAGACCCACGCGATCATGGGTCCGAACGGCTCCGGCAAGTCGACCCTGTCCTACGCCGTCGCCGGCCACCCCAAGTACGACGTCACCTCCGGCACCGTGCTGCTGGACGGCGAGGACGTGCTCGGCATGACCGTCGACGAGCGCGCCCGCGCGGGCCTGTTCCTCGCCATGCAGTACCCGGTCGAGGTCCCCGGCGTGTCGATGACGAACTTCCTGCGCACCGCCGCCACCGCCGTCCGCGGCGAGGCCCCCAACCTGCGCCACTGGGTCAAGGAGGTCAAGGGCGCGATGTCCGACCTGGACATCGACCCGTCCTTCGGCGAGCGCTCCGTCAACGAGGGCTTCTCCGGCGGCGAGAAGAAGCGCCACGAGATCCTCCAGCTGGGCCTGCTCAAGCCGAAGATCGCGATCCTCGACGAGACCGACTCCGGCCTCGACGTCGACGCGCTGCGCGTCGTGTCCGAGGGCGTCAACCGCTACAAGGCGGGCGGCGAGGTCGGCGTCATGCTGATCACGCACTACACGCGCATCCTCAAGTACATCTCGCCCGACTTCGTCCACGTGTTCGCCAACGGCCGCATCGCCGAGTCCGGCGGCCCCGAGCTGGCGGACAAGCTGGAGGCCGAGGGTTACGTGAAGTACATCGGGAAGCAGGAAGCCGCCAGCATCGGCTGACGTTGCACCTGTCGTGACCAACGTTCTGAGAGGAGGCGTCGGAGCAGTGACCACCACCCCCACCGCAGCCGGGACCGCCACCGCGGCCCCACTGGACGCCGCTGCCGTCCGGGCCGACTTCCCGATCCTGGGCCGCACCGTGCGTGAGGGCAAGCGGCTGGTCTACCTGGACTCCGGCGCCACCTCGCAACGCCCGAGGCAGGTCCTCGACGCGGAGCGCGCCTTCCTGGAGACCGCCAACGCCGCCGTGCACCGCGGCGCGCACCAGCTCGCCGAGGAGGCCACCGACGCCTACGAGGGCGCGCGGCAGAAGATCGCCGACTTCGTGGGCGCCTCGTACGGCGAAGTCGTGTTCACCAAGAACGCGACCGAGGGCGTCAACCTCGTCGCGTACGCGATGGGCAACGCCGCCACCGCCGGCCCCGAGGCGGAGCGCTTCCGCGTCGGCCCCGGCGACGAGATCGTAGTCACCGAGATGGAGCACCACGCCAACCTCGTGCCGTGGCAGCAGCTCGCCGCCCGCACCGGCGCCACGCTGCGCTGGTTCGGCGTCACCGACGAGGGCAGGCTCGACCTGTCCGACATCGACACCCTGGTCAACGACCGCACCAAGGTCGTGGCGTTCACCCACCAGTCGAACGTGCTGGGCACGGTCAACCCGGTGGCGACGCTGGTCGGGGCCGCCCGCCGCGTCGGCGCGCTGACCGTGCTCGACGCGTGCCAGTCCGTCCCGCACGGCCCGGTCGACCTCCACGCCCTCGGCGTGGACTTCGCGGTGTTCAGCGGCCACAAGATGCTCGGCCCGACCGGCATCGGCGTCCTCTACGGCCGCCGCGAGCTGCTGGAGGCGCTGCCGCCGTTCCTCACCGGCGGGTCGATGATCGAGATGGTCCACATGGCGAAGTCCACCTTCGCCCCGCCGCCGGCGCGCTTCGAGGCCGGCGTGCCCATGACGTCCCAGGCGGTCGCCCTCGGCGCGGCCGTGGACTACCTGGACGAGATCGGCATGGACCGCGTCGCCGCGCACGAGCACCGGCTGACCGAGGCCGCCCTGCGCGGCCTCTCCGCCATCCCCGGCGTGCGGGTCGTCGGACCCCTCGACACGACCGACCGCGGCGGCGCGGTGTCGTTCGTCGTCGACGGCGTCCACGCCCACGACGCGGGCCAGGTCCTCGACAGCCTCGGCGTCGCCGTCCGCGTCGGCCACCACTGCGCGTGGCCGCTGCACCGCCGGATGGACGCCGCGGCGACCGTCCGCGCCAGCTTCTACCTCTACAACACGCTCGACGAGGTGGACACCCTGGTGGACGCCGTGCGCGAGGCGCAGAAGTTCTTCGGGGTGGCGTGATGCAGCTCCAGCAGATGTACCAGGAGATCATCCTGGACCACTACAAGAACCCCCACGGCCGCGGCCTGCGCGACCCGTTCGACGCCGAGTCCCACCAGATCAACCCGACGTGCGGCGACGAGGTCACGCTGCGCGTGCGGCTGGACGGCGGCACGGTCGCCGACGTGTCCTACGACGGCCAGGGCTGCTCCATCAGCCAGGCGTCCACGTCGGTGATGACGGACCTGGTGGTCGGCAAGCCGGTCGACGAGGCGTTCGCGAAGCTCGACGCGTTCGTCGAGCTGATGCAGGGCCGAGGCCAGGTCGAACCGGACGAGGACGTCCTGGAGGACGGCATCGCGTTCGCGGGCGTGGCGAAGTACCCGGCGCGCGTCAAGTGCGCGCTGCTGGGCTGGATGGCTTTCAAGGACGCCGTGGCGCGCAGCGAGGGAGCGAACCCATGAGCAGCACCGAAGAGGACGTCGTGCGCGGCGTGGAGGGCATGCCCGAACCGCCCGCGCCGAAGGCCGACGTGGCCGCGCTGGACGACGTCGAGGAGGCCATGCGCGACGTGGTCGACCCCGAACTGGGCATCAACGTCGTCGACCTCGGCCTGGTCTACGACATCCGGGTCGACGACGACAACGTGGCCCTGATCGACATGACCCTGACCTCCGCGGCGTGCCCGCTGACGGACGTCATCGAGGACCAGACCCGGTCCGCCCTCGTCGGCGGCGGGGGCGGGAGCGGCGGGATCGTCAGCGACTTCCGCATCAACTGGGTCTGGATGCCGCCGTGGGGCCCGGAGAAGATCACCGACGACGGGCGCGAGCAGCTGCGCGCCCTCGGCTTCACCGTCTGACCCGTTCCCACCACCGAACCCGCCGTGCCGCCTACCGCGCGCGGCGGGTTCGGCGCGTCCGGCGGGCCTGCCCGCTGCGACTCGCCTGCTCCGGCTCGCCTGCTCCGGCCCGAGTGCTGCGGCCCGAGTGCTGCGGCTCGCGTGCTGCGCAGGGGTCCCCGCCCAGGGGACCCCTGTTCTTCATCTTGCCGGCGACCACCGACAAAACCGGGCGCGAAAGCGCTTGCGGTGGACCAGGATGGCCTCGTGCCCTACCTCGCCCCGCCCACCCTCCCCGCCGGCGCCCTGCGCGACCGCGACCAACCCCGCCTCGACGTCGACGACCGGCTGGTGCTGCGCCCGTGGCACGAGGGCGACGCCGCCGCCGTGACCGAGGCGTTCGACTGCCCCGACATCCGGCGCTGGCACCTGCGCCGCATGAACAGCCCCGAGGAGGCCCGCGCCTGGACCCGGGGCTGGAGCACCAGGTGGAACGTCGAGACCGACGCCTCCTGGGCCGTCGCCGACCGGCGCACCGACGAACCGCTCGGCCAGGTCGGCCTGCGCACCGTCTCCCTGCACGAGGGCGTCGCCCAGCTCTCCTACTGGGTGCTGCCCGCGCACCGCGGTCGCGCGGTCGCCGTCCGGGCGACGAGGACCGTCGAGCGGTGGGTGTTCGACGACCTCGGCCTGCGCCGGCTGTTCCTCCAGCACTCCACCGCCAACGCCCCGTCGTGCCGGGTCGCCGCCAAGCTCGGCTTCGCCCTCGAAGGCACCCTGCGGGCGGCCCTCGTGCACCTCGACGGCCCGCACGACCTGCACTGCCACGCCAAGCTGAGCACCGACCCCCGCTGACACCGACCCCCGCTGACACCGACCCCCGCTGACACCGACCCCCGCTGACACCGAGCCCACGGCCACCGCCCTCCCCGGGCGGCCCCGCTCAGGTCTGCCCCACCAGGAACGACACCACGTCGGCCGGCTCACCGCGCCGCGCGAACGCCCGCCGCTGCCGCACCGCCCCCGTCCCGTCCGCCAGCAGCCGCTCCACCCCGTCCACCACCAGGTCCTCGTCACCGGCCGCCCGCAGCGCGGGCCGCACCCAGCCCACCAGCTCCCGCACCAGGTCCGCCGCCGCCACCAACCGCCCGCTGCGCGGATCGACGCCCGCGCCGCCCAGCCCGTCGCGCGCCGCCCGCCACAGCGCGCCCCGCAGCACCACGTCCGACACCGGGAACGCGGGCGCGCCCGCGACCGCCATCGCCGCGACCGCCCGCACCAGCGCCGCGACCAGCACCGCCTCGTCCACCGTGGCCGCCACGTCGCACACCCGCAGCTCCACCGTCGGGTGCTTCGCCGACAGCCGCACGTCCCAGTAGACCATCGCCTCGTCCAGCGCCGCCCCCGACTCCAGCAGCGCCCGCGTGCCCGACCGGTAGTCCTCCACCGACGAGAACCACGGCGGCGCGCCCGCCGACGGCCACGGCCCCCACATCAGGTACCGCCAGCTCGCGTACCCGGTGTCCCGGCCGTCCCAGAACGGCGAGTTCGCGGACACCGCCAGCAGCACCGGCAGCCACTGCCGCAGGTGGTTGCAGATCAGCAGCCCCGTCGCCGGGTCCGGGATGCCGATGTGCACGTGGCACCCGCAGATCGTCAGCCCGTCCACCAGCGACCCGAACTCCGCCGCGATCGTCCGGTACCGCGCGCCCTCGGTCAGCGGCGGCGGCCGGCTCTCGCGCAGCACCGGCGTGCCCGTCGCCACGATCCGCGCGCCGTGCCGGGCGGCCAGCACCCCCAGCTCCCGCCGCGCCGCCACGAGCTGCTCGCGCACCTCCGCCATGGTCAGGCACACCGCCGTGGCGCTCTCCACCTGGAACGCCGTCATCTCCGGCTGGAGGTCCAGCCCGCCGTCCGCCCCGCCCAGCACCGCCCCCGCGATCGGCCGCAGCGCCCCCGTGACCGGGTCGACCAGCAGGAACTCCTCCTCCACGCCCACCGTCAGCGGCAGGTCGGACACGGGGCGCGGGAGCGTCAGGGCGGTCGCCTCGCTCACCGGGACCTCCTTGCGCTGGGTGACCACCCTGGATGCTATGAGTGATCAGCACTGGTGCACAGGCAGCGATGCGGTGAACTTCCGCGACCTCGGCGACCGGCACGGCGGTCACGGCGGTCACGGTGGTGGCGGCGGTCAGCCCACCGCCAGGTGCGGCCCGCCGCGCAGCACGTCCACGTGGTCGCTCCCCGGCCGGCCCAGCACCCAGCTGGTGCCGCGCAGCGACTTCGCGTGCTCCTTCAGCGGCGCCAGCAGCCGCGACACCTCGCGGTAGGAGCCCACCGACCCCGCCGCGCAGATCAGCGTGGCCAGCGACAGCGTCACCGGGTGGCCCTCCGCGTCGAACGGCGCGTCCAGCACCGCCGCCGAGAACGGCACGATCTCGTCCAACCCCGCCACCACCAGGAAGTCGTCCCCGCCCACGTGCCCGACGTGCACGCCCGGGAACGCCGCCGCACCCTCCGTCAACGCCCGCCCCAGCGCCCGGATCAGGTCGTCGCCCGCCGCGAACCCCACCGAGTCGTTCACCCGCTTGAACGCGTCCACGTCCAGCCACCCCACGGCGAACAGGTCACCGCCCAGCACGCGCCGGTCCACCTCGCGCGCGAACGAGTCGGTGCCCGGCAGCCGCGTCAGCGGGTTCAGCGCCGCCGCCCGCTCCACCTTCAGCTCCGCGATGCCCCGCACCACGTCCGCCACCCGCACCACGCCCAGGCACCGGTCGTCGCCGTCCACGACCACCAGGTCGTCGTTCGTGCGCTCCCGGTGGGTGTGCGCCACCACGTCCAGCAGCTCCAGCGCGCTCGACTCCGCGCCGATCACCTTCGGCCGGTCCGCCAGCCGCGCCGCCTCCCGCTTCGCGTGCAGGGCGTGGCCGAACGGCCCCGTCACCGCCAGCAGGAACCGGTTGCGGTCCACCGTCCAGCGCGGCCGGTCCTCCTCGTCGACCAGCACCACGCCGGTCACCGTCGGCCGGCTGCCCAGGACCTCCAGCACCTCCTCCGACGTCGCCGACTCCGGCAGCGTCGTCGCCGGGTGCAGGAAGTCCGTCACCCGCGGCCCCGACCCGCGCCGCACCTGCCCCGTCATCGTCTTCGTCGTCGACTCGGGGTCGTTGACCTCGCTCAGCACGGCCGCGATCGTCGCGTCCACCCGCGGCCGGCGCTGCGCGGTCGCCAGCAGGTTGCCCTGCGCCAGCCGCACGCCCAGCCTGCGCAGCGCCGCCAGCTGCGCCTCCGTCTCCACGCCCTCCGCCACGATCAGCGACCCCGTGTGCTCGCACAGGTGCTGCAACGCCTGGACCAGCGCGAACCTCGCCGGGTCCGAGGGCAGCGCCACCACCACCTCGCGGTCGAGCTTGAGCACCTCCGGCTGCACCTCGGTCAGCAGCGACAGCGGCGAGTCGCCCTCGCCCACCCCGTCCAGGCCCAGCCGGAACCCGTCCTCGCGCAACCGCCGCAACCCCCGCACCAGCAGCCGGCGCGGCGCCCGCGAGTACGGCACCCCGACCTCCAGCACCAGGTCGGACGGGGCGCGGTCCACCTCGCGCAGCACCGCGTACAGCGGCGCCAGCAGCTCCGGCTTGTCCGCGATCGTCATCGCCAGCAGGTTCACGTGCAGCGGCACGCCGAGCCCGTGCTCGGCGGCGTGGCGGACCGCGCGGCACGCGAGCGCCACGTCGGTGTTCGCCAGGTACCCCGCGCGGAAAGCCGCTCGGAGCAGGTCCTGCACGCTGCCGTCGTGCGGCCGGGCCAGTGCCTCGACCGCGACGACACCCCCGGTGTTGAGGTTGAACAGCGGCTGGAAGGCGAACCGTACGTCATCCAGCAAGGCGGGCACCCCCGGATCGTGCCCGTTCCGCCACCACAAGACGAGGGCGTTAACCCGGTGTTCCCCAACTTTTGGCCGATCGCACAGGAAATGCCATTCGACCGCGCATCGACCACGACGCGTCGTGGAACAACCGCAACATCGCCGAAAGCGTCCCCCGCAGGTCACCGTGCCCGCCGAGGTATGCGCGTTGGTGGTTGTCGGGCAAAAGGAAGAACTGGTGGAAGAATTCCGGCACCTCGTCGGGCCGCATCGCCAACAACGACGTGAGACCGCGCGACCACATCGCGTGGACGACCCGTTCGGCGGTCGACCGCACCACCGGGCGACCCGCCGCCAGCGCCGCCGCCACCACCGGCGCCCGCCGCAGCGCCGCCGCCACGCTGTAGCCCGTCGCCGGGTGGATCAACCCCGACGCCGCCCCGAACGCCCCGTCGCGCGGCCGGCCGTCCAACGGGATGTGCACCCGCTCCTCGTCCTCCGGCACCGCGATGCCGTGCACCGCCAACCGCGCGTGCAACCGCAGCCGCAGCTCCGCCAGCGGCAACCCCGGCCGCCGCGCCAACGACGTCTCCTCCAGCAGCACCCGCGTCGCCGACACCGGGATCGCGTACAGGAACGTCGGGTCCGCCGTCGTCGCCGCCGGCGGCTTCCGCCAGTCCATGATCACCGCTTCGTCGACGCCCACGAACGGCCGCGCCACCTCCGCCGGCACCACCACGCCCACCGCCGTCTGCGCCGCGCCCGAACCACCCGCAGCGCCCGACGCGTCCACCACGCGCCCCCGCAGCACCCGGCCGTCCGCCAACCGCACCGACGACGCCGACCGCTGCACCACCCGGCCCGCCACCACGTCCACCACGGCCGGCAGCTCCCACAGCCGCTCGTTGTCCAGCACCGCGTACCGGCGACCCACCGCGTGCTCCGCCGTCGTCACCACCCGCGACCGCGACGCCTCCACCGCCACCGGCGCGCCCGGCGGCAACTCGTCCGCCCAGGCCGCGTACGTCGCCCGGAACCTCCGCTCCGGGTTCGGGTCCACCAGGGCCGTCCCCAGCCCGCGCGCGGCGCACGCCCGCGCCAGCGCACGCCCGGCCGGACCGCCACCCACCACGACCACGTCCACGCTCAAAGCCCCTCCGGCCGCCGCGGTGGCAGCAGGTCGCCCAACGGGGTCGGCCGGTACCTCGACACGACCTCCGACAACTGCTCCACCGTCCGCTCGATCGCCGCCTGTGCCGCGTTCCGCTCCGCGATCACCGTCGACAGCAGCAGCGCCGTCAGCACCGCCGTCCCGTTATAAGCCTGGAGACCCACCATCCGCACGAGGAGATCCACACCCGCGAACGGACCGCTACCCGCCGCCGCGCCCCGCGCCGCCATCGTCGCGGCGATCAACGCGCACGGCGCCGTGCCCAGGTGCTGGAAGCGCAGCGCCGCCCAGATCAGGAACGGGAACACCAGGTACATCAGGCGCACGTCGCGCGACGTCGCGAACAGCATCACCGCCGTCAGGCTGCCCACCAGCGCTGCGGCCTCCACCCACCGCCTCGGCGACGGCCGCCGCCACCGCAGGGTCCGCAGCGCCAGCACCATGGGCACGAACACCAGGACGCCCAGCGCGTCACCCGTCCACCACACCGCCCACGTCGACCAGAAGCGACCGCCGTCCACCACACCGTTGAGCAGCAGGGCCGTCGACCCGACCGTCGAGCTGACCAGCATCCCCGCGAGCGCCCCGAGCAGGACGAGCGCCAACGCGTCCCGCGTCCGGTCCAGTTCGAGGCGGAAACCCGCGCGCCGCAGCAGCAGGCAGGCCACCACCGGACCCAGCGTGTTGCCGGCGCAGATCGCCACCGTCACCGGGAGGTCGCCCAGCGACGCGTTCACCGCGAACGCCCCCAGCGTCACGCCGGGCCACAACCGCAGCCCGCCCACCAGCAGCGCCAGCACCGCCACGCCCGTCGGCGGCCACAACGGCGTCACCTGGTCGTTCACCAGCGCCTGGAGCAGACCGAGGCGCGCGCCCAGGTAGTAGCAGGCCGCGACGAGGAGCACGAGCACGACGTAGGAGCCCCACGGGCGGGCGCGAGGGGAGAGGAGCACCGGCACAGCATCCCCCTATCGGGGGAGCGGCACCACGTCTAGCTGCGAAAACACCCGGACGGCCCCCCCGATTTCACTATCGGCCCGCCCTCGTGTAAG
>NZ_JBPKJK010000127.1:0-26687 GCF_051756985.1 Saccharothrix sabaoui | reverse complement strand
GGTGCGTTGGGTTATCTGCCGGGGCCGGGGCCGGGGCCGGTTGCCGGGGGCGCTACTCGCGGGGGCCCTTGCGCTGGCCCTTGGCCTGGGCGCGGGCCGCGGCTCGGCGTTCCTTGCGGGTGCCGGCCTGATTGCCGCCCTGGGTGGGGGTGGCGCCGCTGGTCTCGGCGTCACCGCTCTCCGACGGGCCGGTGTAAGTGAGGCCCTGCTGGCCGCCTCGGCCTTCCAGGCCCTTGCCGCGCAGGGCGGGGGGGATGGCGTTCCCGCTCTGGAGCTGCGCCAGCGCCGGCCCGGCGGGGGCCTGGGCGGCCGCTTCGGCTTCCTGCTGGGCGGCTGCCGCGGCGGCGGCCCGGGCTCGGGCTCGGCTGCCGGCCAGGGGGCCGCCGTTGGCGAGGGAGACCTGGACGGGGGGTTCGGCTGCGGCGGGCGGGGCGGGTTCGGCGGCTTCGACCTGGAGGTTGAACAGGAAGCCGACGCACTCCTCCTTGAGGGCGTCCAACATGGTGTTGAACATGTCGAAGCCCTCGCGCTGGTACTCGATCAGCGGGTCGCGCTGCGCCATGGCCCGCAGGCCGATGCCCTCCTTGAGGTAGTCCATCTCGTAGAGGTGCTCGCGCCACTTGCGGTCGAGGACGGAGAGGAGGACGCGGCGCTCCAGTTCGCGCATGGCGCCCGGGCCGACCCGGCCGTCGATCTCGGCTTCGCGGGCCTCGTAGGCGGCGAGGGCGTCGGCGTGGAGCTTGGCCTTCAGCGCCTCGCGGTCGACGTCCTCGTCGTCCTCCTCGAACAGCTTCTTGTGGTCGAGGCTGACCGGGTACAGCGTCTTGAGCGCGGTCCAGAGCTGGTCGAGGTCCCAGTCCTCGGCGTAGCCGTCGGCGGTGGCGCCGTCGACGTACTCGCCGACCACGGCGGTGATCATGTGGGTGATCTGTTCGCGCAGGTCCTCGCCGTCGAGCACGCGGCGGCGCTCGGCGTAGATCACCTTGCGCTGCTCGTTCATGACCTCGTCGTACTTGAGGACGTTCTTGCGGATCTCGAAGTTCTGCTGCTCGACCTGGGTCTGCGCGCTGCGGATGGCGCGGGTGACCATCTTGTGCTCGATCGGCACGTCGTCCGGCACCTTGAGCCGCGTCATGACGGTCTCGACCATGGCCGCGTTGAAGCGGCGCATCAGCTCGTCCTTGAGCGACAGGTAGAACCGGGACTCACCGGGGTCGCCCTGGCGGCCGGAGCGACCGCGGAGCTGGTTGTCGATGCGCCGCGACTCGTGGCGCTCGGTGCCGAGCACGTAGAGGCCGCCGGCGTCCTTGACCTCCTCGGACTCGGACTTGACCTCGGCGCTGACCTCCTCGATCAGCTTCGCCCAGGCGGCCTCGTACTCCTCCGGGTTCTCCACCGGGTCGAGGCCGCGTTCGCGCAGCTCGTGGTCGGCGATGATGTCCGGGTTGCCGCCCAGCACGATGTCGGTGCCTCGACCGGCCATGTTGGTGGCGACGGTGACGGCGCCCTTGCGGCCGGCCTTGGCGATGATCAGCGCCTCGCGGTCGTGGTGCTTGGCGTTGAGGACCTCGTGCGGGATGCCCTTGCGGACGAGGAGCTTCGACAGGTACTCGGAGCGCTCGACGCTGGTGGTGCCGACGAGGACGGGCTGGCCCTTCTCGTGCCGCTCGGCGATGTCCTCGGCGACGGCCTCGAACTTCGCCTCCTCGGTCTTGTAGACGAGGTCGGCCTGGTCCTTGCGCTGCATCGGCCGGTTGGTGGGGATGGGCACTACGCCGAGCTTGTAGGTCTGGTGGAACTCGGCCGCCTCGGTCTCGGCGGTGCCGGTCATGCCGCCGAGCTTCTCGTAGAGGCGGAAGTAGTTCTGGAGGGTGATCGTGGCGAGCGTCTGGTTCTCGGCCTTGATCTCGACGCCTTCCTTGGCCTCGATCGCCTGGTGCATGCCCTCGTTGTAGCGGCGGCCGGCGAGGACGCGGCCGGTGAACTCGTCGACGATCATGACCTCGCCGCCGCGGACGATGTAGTCCTTGTCCTTGGCGAACAGCTCCTTGGCCTTGATCGCGTTCTGGAAGTAGCCGACGAGCGGGGTGTTGGTCGAGTCGTAGAGGTTCTCGATGCCGAGCTGGTCCTCGACGTACTGCACGCCGGCCTCGGTGACGCCGATGGTGCGCTTGCGCTCGTCGACCTCGTAGTGGGTGTCGCGGCGCATCCGGGTGGCCAGGCGGGCGAACTCGACGTACCAGCGGGACGACTGGTCGGCCGGGCCGGAGATGATCAGCGGCGTGCGGGCCTCGTCGATGAGGATGGAGTCGACCTCGTCGACCAGGGCGAAGAAGTGGCCGCGCTGGACCATCTCGTCGCGGCTCCACGCCATGTTGTCGCGGAGGTAGTCGAAGCCGAACTCGTTGTTCGTGCCGTAGGTGATGTCGGCGTTGTAGGCGACCCGGCGCTGCTCGGGGGTCATCTCCGAGAGGATGGCGCCGACGGTCAGGCCGAGGAAGCGGTGGATGCGGCCCATCCACTCGGCGTCGCGGCGGGCGAGGTAGTCGTTGGTGGTGACGACGTGGACGCCCTTGCCGGCGATCGCGTTCAGGTAGGAGGGCAGCACCGAGGTCAGGGTCTTGCCCTCACCGGTGCGCATCTCGGCGATCTGCCCGAGGTGCAGCGCCGCGCCGCCCATGAGCTGGACGTCGAACGGGCGCTGGCCGAGGGTGCGCTTGGCTCCCTCGCGGACGACGGCGAACGCCTCCGGCAGCAGCTCGTCGAGGCTCTCCCCGTCGGCGCAGCGCTTGCGGAACTCCTCGGTCTTCGCCCGCAACTCCGCATCGGAGAGGTCGATGACGTCGTCTTCGAGGTTGTTGATGTGCGCTGCGATGTTGCGCAGGCGCTTGAGCATCTTGCCCTCGCCGGCGCGGAGCAGTCGGGACAGCACCATCTGGGTCGACCTCATTACCTCATCGCGACGCGCCCGGGGGACGGGCGCCTTCCACTGCCCCGTCACGGGCATGACGAGGCTTCACCACCCGCCATCGTAGGCAAGTCGTGAAGGTGTGTGCACAGACACAGGTAGGAAGGGGTGCGAAACGCCCTGTGACGGCCGACCGGAGGCACGTGGGAGATGCGCGGGAGACGCGCGGGGGGCGTGCGGCGGGGAACGCCCACCGGGCGGGCGAGCGGGCGGGGGAACGGGCGGGGTGTGCGCCGGTCGGAGCCCGATCGGCACCGGGGAGGAGGACGGGCGGGGAACGGGCGGGGTGCGAGAGGACGTCGGGGCGGTGGGTCGGCACCCGGTCCGCGAAAGCCGACAAGATCACGCAGAGCGACGAGGTGGGGCGAGGCGGCAGGCCCGGCCAGGCGGCGGTGCGGGGCCAGCGGCAGGCCCGGCCAGGCGGCGGTGCGGGGCCAGCGGCGGGGCGGAACCGGGTGGCGGGGCCAGGCCGGGCCGGGCCAGCGGCGGGGCGGAACCGGGTGGCGGGGCCAGGCCGGGCCGGGCCAGCGGGGGCGGGGGCGGTCAGGGGGCAACCCCCGGCGTGCAAGGGACGCCGGGGGCCGCGAGGTCGAGTGGCGGGGACTGTGGCA
Organism: Saccharothrix sabaoui; assembly: GCF_051756985.1. NCBI lineage: Bacteria > Bacillati > Actinomycetota > Actinomycetes > Pseudonocardiales > Pseudonocardiaceae > Saccharothrix > Saccharothrix sabaoui. Next base: position 23,108 of record NZ_JBPKJK010000127.1, on the reverse strand, counting down.
GGTGGCGCTCAGGCCAGCCTGATCACGCCGTAGTCGAACCCCTTCCGGCGGTAGACGACGCTGGGACGTCCGCAGTCCGCGTCGGAGAACAGGTAGAAGTCGTGGCCGACCAGTTCCATCTCGTAGAGGGCCTGGTCGACGGTCATCGGCTTGGCCGCGTGCTCCTTCTCGCGCACGACCCGGCCGGGCAGGTTGTCGTCGACGCCGTCTTCCCAGCGCTGGGCGGGCACTTCGGCCATGCCCTCGTACGCGGGTTCCGGTTCGGTGGTCTCCAGCACGGCGGTGCGGCCGAGCCACATGCCCTGTGCGTGACCGTCGTGGTCGGGGCGGCGGGGAAGGGAGTCCCCGAGACCGCTGGTCGCCTCGGCGACCGATGTCGGGCCACGTCGCCCGTGGTGCACGCGCCTGCGATCGTGCGAGCGGCGCAAACGGTTCTCGAGCTTGGCGACCGCGGCGTCCAGGGCGGCGTAGAAGTCACCGGCACACGCTTCGGAGCGGACCACCGGGCCACGTCCCTTGCCGGTGATCTCGACGCGCTGGCAGTTCTTGGACTGCCGGCGGTTGGGTTCGTGGAACAACTCCACGTCGAAGCGGATGACCTTGCGGTCGTAGCGCTCAAGGCGGGCCAGCTTTTCGGCGACGTGAACCCTGTAGTGATCGGGCACCTCGACGTTGCGGCCCTTCACGACGATGTCCATACACGACCTCCCTCGCTTAGGGGCGAGCTGTGGCTTGTGATCGTTTGGCACCGGTATTCGCGATCTACTTCGCGGACATGTTGCGGAGGGTTGCCCTCGGGCTTCCCACCGGCGCCGGGGTCATGGGCTGTTCGCCTCCTCCCCGCGTTCCGGGAACGCTGATAGCGGTGCACGTTAGCCCGGTATTCGCCGCTGCGACAGCCCCCGAGGCGGGGGATCTCGAAGATTTTCCGCTCGTGACTGAGAGCGACCGGAAACCGGTACCGGCTGTCGACCGCGCGGACGCGGTGGGACACCCCGAAGGCAGCCGCTCACCCGAACGGCCCAGCAGTGCGCGGTCATCCGTCAGCAGAGCGGTTACCTCCAACGGCCTCAGCGCGGGCGTCATATCCGGCCAACGGGCGAAGAGTCCGGGAGGTTCCCGGGCCGTTTCACCCGTGTGGGTGGGTTCGTCGGGCAGTAGTCAGTGCGAGAACGACGGATACCCGGAACCCACCCGTTTTCAACATCGAAATGCAGGCGGATGCCGTGGAACCGGTGGTGACCACGTCGTCCAGCAGGACAACCGCGCTCCCGGGCGGTGGGAGGCCCCCCGGAACGAGACGCAGGCGACCTGCGAGATTCGCGCGGCGGGCCGCCGGTGAGAGCCCCACTGAATCACGAACGCCTTTCGTGAATGCGAGTGCGGGGGCCACGGGAAAGCCGGACGCACGTGCCACTCCCACCACGTGGGAACCGCCTCGGGCGCGCGCCGCCGACCGCCGGGACGGGGCGGGCACGAGGCACGCGCCGGACCCCGCGCCGGGCAGCAGCGGCACGGCGGCGGCCACCAGGGAGCCGAACACGGCGGCCAGCTCGCGCCGGCCGCGCTCCTTGAACGCGAGCAGCGCCTCGCGCGCCGCGCCCGAGTAGTCGGCCAGCGCGTACACCGGCGGGCCGGCGCCGGGCACGGGGACGGGCCTGGGCGGCCCGAACGCGGCCAGGCAGGGCGGGCACAGCCGGGACCCCGGGCGGGAGCAGCCGGCGCAGCGGGACGGGAACAGCAGTTCGATCACCATGGGCACGACCCTGCCGGCCGGTGCCGGCGAAACCGCAGGTCGAGCCCGTCGGACACGAACGGGTGAAACTACGGAACCGCAGGTCAGCCGGGGTAGAAGGCCAGCGTCCCGGGTGCCACGGCGGTCGCCGACGCGTGCCACACGTCGCCGACGTCGCCCGCGCTCCACAGCCCGCTCTGGTCCACCGCCAGCACGTTGCGCCCCGGCGCGGCGGTCACCGACCTGACCGGCACGGTCAGGTTCGAGGTGTTGTACCGCTCGATCCGCATCCCGTCGATGTTGACCTTCGCGATCGGCCACGCGGCCAGCGACGTGCTGACGACCACCACGTCCTGCGCCAGCCAGTCCAGCGACAGCGCGGACGCGCCCAGCACGGACGGCTGGAGGTTGCGGGGCGCGCGCAGCGACACCGCCGAGTCCTGGCCCCGCACGACGGCCGCCACGATCAGCTTCCCGTCCACCACGGCCGCCACCCGCGTGCCGTCCCGGGACAGCCGCAGCTCGGTGATCTTGCCGATCAGCGACAGCTCCGAGGCGTTCACGGCGTTCGCCGTCCACCCGTTGTCGGTGCGGATCACGCGCACCACGTCGGTACCGTCGACGACCGTCCACACCTCGCTGCCCGGCTCGTCCTGCCGCCCGCCGAGCAGCCACGTCGGCCTGGTCAGGGTGCTCGCGGTCAGGTCGACCTGGGCCAGGTCCCCCTGGACGCCGCCGACCCTCAGCCGCGCGGAGGACCCGGCCCGGGTCACCACGGCGAGCTGGCTGCCGTCCACCGACTGGGCCCCGCTGAGCACCTCGTAGGCGCCCTCGCCGGCCGGGCCGGGCACCGGTTCGCCGCTGGCGCGCCTGATCCGCCCGTTCTCCACGAGCAGGCCGCCGAGCCCGGCGGCGGGGGTGGTCAGCGCCTCCCCGGTTTGCACGTCGGAGGTGCGCCACTCCTCCTGGTCGGGGGAGATCGGCTGGCCCTCCACGAGCACCCGCACGCGGCTGCTGGTCACGCCGGCGAGGGACTTCACCACCTGGGCCACGATCTGCTTGCCGACGGCGGCCGTGATGTCCCCGACCTTCGTCAGGTCCACCTCCAGCGCCCCGTTGTCGTTCTCGGCGGTGTTCTTGCGCTGCGCCGCGCCGTTCGGGACGGCCGTGGACAACGCGCCGCGCATCCCGACCGCGGGCCCCTTGAGCAGCAGGTTCACCACCCGGCTCGGGATCGACGTGGACGGCGCGACGACCACCCACCGGGGGTCCGGCACGAGCACCGCGAAGTCCTGGTCGTAGAAGAACAGCGTCACGCGCCGGTAGTTCTGCTGGAACCCGCTGAGCGGCACGAAGATGCCGTCCGGCGGGTCGGAGATGCGCCACTCGCCCTCGTCCCGGGTGATGCCGACGGGCGTCTCCAGGTTGCCGAGCTGCTGCACGAACGAGTTGTCCTCCAGCTGGAGGCGGCCGACGTTCTTGCCCTGGAGCAGCACGGTGCGCTGCTTGTCGTCGTCGGACAGGGCGGCCGTGGGCACGGTGTTGAACGTGGTCTCGATGATCGCGGGCGCGCCCTTGGTGTCCCAGGTCTTCTCGGCCTCGGAGGTCAGGTAGGCCCTGGCCGCGGCGTAGTCGTTCTCGGGGTTCGCGGCGGCGTTGACGAACTCGCGGACCAGGGTCAGCGGGTCGATGCCGGCGACGGGTTCGGGCGCGACGGCCACGGTGGCGTTGCCCGCGGACGGGTTGACCGGGATGGGCGAGGTCTGGGTGGGGATCGCGGCGCAGCCCGACAGCGCGAGCAGCGCGACCGGCAGCGCGAGCAGCGCCCTCGCGGACCGCCTCACCGGACCTCCTCGCGCTCGGCGGTGACCGGTTCGGCGGGCTGCCACGTGATCTCCTCCTCGGTCAGCTCGACCTCCTCGACCTGCTCCGGCTCGTCCGCGCCGGGTTCGACGACGACCGGCGGCAGGTCGGGCGGTTCCAGCGGCAGCGGGCTGGAGTGCACCTCGTGCCCGTGCCGGCAGGGCAGGGTCAGCCGGAACACCGCGCCGTGGCCGCGCTCGCCCCACGCCTGGAGCCAGCCGCCGTGCAGCCGGGCGTCCTCCAGGCTGATGGACAGGCCGAGGCCGGTGCCTCCGGTGCGCCGGTTGCGCGACGGGTCGGCCCGCCAGAACCGGTTGAACACCAGGTCGGCCTCGCCCGCGCGCAGGCCGACGCCGCGGTCCCGCACGGTCACCGCGACCGCCTCGCCGTCGCTGCGCAGGGTCAGCTCGACCGGCATGCCCTCGCCGTGGTCGATGGCGTTGGCCAGCAGGTTGCGCAGGATGCGCTCGACGCGCCGCGAGTCCAGCTCGGCGGTCACCTCGTGGTCGGGCAGGTCCATGACGATGGTGGTGCCGCTGCTGTTGGCGATGGCGCGCACCGCGTCGTGGGCGCGGCGGGCCAGCACGCGGATGTCGACCAGCTCGGCGGCCAGCTCCTCCACGCCCGCGTCGAGCCTGCTGATCTCCAGCAGGTCGCCCAGCAGCGACTCGAACCGGTCCAGCTCGTCGACCAGCAGCTCGGTGGAGCGCGACAGGCCGGGCGGGAACTGCTCGCGCGACGCGTGCAGCACGTCCGCCGCCATCCGCACGGTGGTCAGCGGGGTGCGCAGCTCGTGGGACACGTCGGAGGTGAAGCGGCGCTGGAGCTGGCCGAACTCCTCCAGCTGGTGGATCTGCCGCTGGATGCTGGCGGCCATCTCGTTGTACGACTCGGCCAGCCGCGCCACGTCGTCCTCGCCGACCACGGGCATCCGCTCGTCGAGGTCGCCGTCGGCGAAGCGCTCGGCGATCTCGGCGGCCTGCCGGACCGGGCGCACGACCTGCCGGGTGACGAGGTTGGCGATCACCGCGAGCAGCAGGAGCAGCACGACGCCGCCCACGACCAGGGTGTTCTGCACGACCTCGGCGGTGGCCTGCTCGCCGGTCAGCGGGAACAGCAGGTACAGGTGCATGGCGCGGGTCGAGGTGTTCACCGGCTTGCCCACGACCAGCAGGGTCGTCGGGCCGGTCTCCCGCTCCACGGTGGTGATCTGGTAGCCGGCGCTGCCCCGGTCGAGCATCCTGGTCAGGTCGACGGGCACGTCGCGCCAGCGGCCCACGGCGACGGGCTGGCCGTCGGAGCCGGTGCCGCCGACCGGGTCGTACAGGACGGGTTCGAAGGCGCCCGCGCCCAGGCTGGTGGGGTCGAGGTCCCCACCGGAGCTGTTGATCTTGTTCAACGCGGTGGTGAACCGCGTCTTCACGCTGTCCGGACCGGGGTTGAGGCCCGCGAGGTCCGGTTGGATGGCCGCCGCGCTCGCCTCGCCCTGGCGCAGCGCCGCCTCGATCTTGGTCTCCAGCAGCTGCCCGGTGATCTGCACCTGGAGCACCATGCCCAGCACGAACACCACGGCCGAGGACAGCGCGAGCGTGGACACCACGACCCGCAGCTGGAGCGAGCGGCGCCACAGCTCGCCGAACGCGGCCACCCGGCGTCGAGCGCGCTCGACCCCGCGGCGCGCTTCACGCACCACGGGGTCGAGGAGACGCGGGGTCATCGCCGGCGGGCTCCGATCACGGAGGGCCCGCCTTGTACCCGACGCCGCGCACGGTCAGCACCACCTCGGGGTGCTCCGGGTCGCGCTCGACCTTGGAGCGCAGCCGCTGCACGTGGACGTTGACCAGCCGGGTGTCCGCCGCGTGCCGGTAGCCCCACACCTGCTCCAGCAGCACCTCGCGGGTGAACACCTGGCGCGGCTTGCGGGCCAGCGCCACCAGCAGGTCGAACTCCAGCGGGGTGAGCTGGATCGGCTTGCCCTCGCGCAGCACCTCGTGACCGGGCACGTCGATGGTGAGGTCGCCGATCTGGAGCACCTCGGCGGGCTCCGCCTCGGTGCGCCGCAGGCGGGCGCGGATGCGCGCCACCAGCTCCTTCGGCTTGAACGGCTTGACCACGTAGTCGTCGGCGCCGGACTCCAGGCCCAGCACCACGTCCACGGTGTCGCTCTTGGCGGTGAGCATGACGATGGGGACGCCCGACTCGGACCGGATCGCCTTGCAGACGTCGATGCCGTTCATGCCGGGCAGCATGAGGTCGAGCAGGACCAGGTCCGGCTTGAGCTCGCGCAGCGCGGGCAGCGCGCGGGCGCCGTCGGCCACCACAGCGGTGTCGAAGCCCTCGCCGCGCAGCACGATGGTCAGCATCTCCGCCAGGGCGGGGTCGTCGTCCACGACGAGCACGCGTGCCTTCATGCCCCACATCGTCCCACTAGTGGCCTGCGGTCCACGCACCGACCGGCGGTCATCGCTGCTGGTCGCCGCCCGGGTCCGGTACGTGACCGATCTGTGTTGCCGTTCCACGGACCCCACCTCGCCTCGCCGCTCGGGATCGTTCAGCGACTCATCGGCCCGGTGGTGACGTTTCGTTACGGCGTCACACTAACGACTGAACCAGCGGGCGATCGCCTCGTCGGCCCGCAGGTCAGCGGTGCCGTCGAGCACCTCCCACGGCGCCAGCCAGCCGGCCGCCGCCAGCCCGTCGTACACCGCCGCGCACCGCGCCTGGAGGCCGCCGTCGGACTCGTAGACGTCCCGCTCCCGGGATTCCCGCCGCTCACGGCCCGCCGCGCGGTCCGCCGCGACGTCCGCGGGCACGCGCAGCAGCAGGTGCAGGTCCGGGATCGGCAAGCCGAAGCGATCGACCTCCAGCGCCCGCACCCACTCGACGAACTCCCCGTCCGCGCCCTGGTGCTGCCGGGCCGCGCCGTAGGCGGCGTTGGACGCGACGTACCGGTCGAGCAGCACGACGTCGCACCGCGCGAGGTCGGCGCGGATGCCCTCGGCCGCGTCCCGCCGGTCCAGCGCGTAGAGGACGGCCATGGCGTGCACCGAGTCCGTCACGCCGCCGAGCCTGCCGTGCAGGGCGTCGCGCACCAGGTCGGCGTGCACGTCCACGTCGTAGCGGGGGAACGCGCCGGTCGCGACCACGGCGCCGGCCCGCTGCCAGGCGTCGGTCAGCAGCCGGGCGAGGGTGCGCTTGCCCGCGCCGTCAAGGCCCTCGATCACGACGAGTTTTCCCACGGGAACACCCTAAGGGGCGCTGGTCGGTCACGTTCGGCGGCATCACATCGCCCAGTCGAGTGACAATAGATCCTTTCGGTCACCAGATTGAGTGACTACGGTGAAGCCCATTTCCGGTTGCGCGAAAGGGTGGTCCACAGGTGACCGCGGACTCGGGGCACGCCAGACCGGTGGACGACCCGGCGGGCCACCCGGTCGGGGGGCTCCCCGGGGCACTCGCCGAGACGCTGCGCTACGGGCCGTTCCACCGGGCGCTGCACGACGCCATCGCCCACCGCGGCCTGTCCCTGGCCAGGCTGCGCGCCCACCTCGGGCAGCACGGCGTGCAGGTGGGGCAGTCGACGCTCAGCTACTGGCAGCGCGGGCTGCGCCACCCCGAGGTGCCGCGCGCCATCGCCACCGTCCGGGCGCTGGAGACCGTGCTGCGGCTGCCGCCCGAGTCGCTGGTCGCGCTCGTCGGCACCCGGCCCCAGCCCCACCCGGCGCGGCCCGCCTGGGTGTCCACCGCGCCCCGGCACGACGGGTTCGACGGCGTCGGCGACCTGGGCGCGAACACCGACCTGGAGCTGCTGTCCGTGCACGACACCGTGCTCGTCGGGCCGGAGCGGGAGCAGCGGTCGATCAGCACGCGGCTCGTCGTGCGCGCGGGCCGGGCCGGGCCCGACCGGTTCCTCGGCGTGCACCAGGGCGACGAGGGGTCGCTGGTCGACAACGCCCTCGTGCGGCCCGGCGAGGGGTGCCGGCTCGGCCGGGTGCGCCGCCAGGTCGCCACCCGCGGGCTCGCCTTCGAGCTGCTGTTCGACCGCAGGCTCGCCGAGGGCGAGGAGCACGTGTTCAGCTTCACCGTGGTCGACGACACCGGCGGGCCGACCCCGGGCCACCGCCGCGCGTTCCGCGAGCCGTGCCGCGGCTACCTGGTGCAGGTGGCGTTCAACCGCCGCGCCCTGCCCGCCCGCTGCACCAAGCAGTTCCGGGCGGACGCCGACGCGGCGCCGGTGGACCTGGAGGAGCTGGTCTGCGGGCTCGGCGGGTTCGTCAGCGCCTACTACGAGGACGTCGGCCCCGGCGTGGCGGGCATCGGCGTCGAGTGGACGTGACGGGGCCGGGACCCCCGAGGAGGTCCCGGCCCCGGCGGGCACCGGTCAGTACCGGTAGTGCTCGGGCTTGTACGGGCCCTCGACGTCCACGTCGATGTACTCGGCCTGGTCCTTCGACAGCTTGGTGAGCTTGCCGCCCAGCGCCTCCAGGTGGATGCGCGCGACCTTCTCGTCCAGCTTCTTCGGCAGGCGGTACACCTCCTTGTCGTACTCCTCGTGCTTGGTGAACAGCTCGACCTGCGCGATCACCTGGTTGGAGAAGGAGTTCGACATCACGAACGACGGGTGGCCGGTGGCGTTGCCCAGGTTGAGCAGGCGGCCCTCCGACAGCACCAGGATCGAGTGGCCGTCGGGGAAGACCCACTCGTCGACCTGCGGCTTGATGTTGATCCGCCGCACGCCGGGGTAGCGCTGGAGACCGGCCATGTCGATCTCGTTGTCGAAGTGGCCGATGTTGCCCACGATCGCCTGGTGCTTCATCCGGGCCATGTGGTCGACGGTCACGACGTCCTTGTTGCCGGTCGTCGTGATGATGATGTCGGCCTTGTCGAGCACGTCCTCCAGGACCTGCACGTCGTAGCCGTCCATCGCCGCCTGGAGCGCGCAGATCGGGTCGATCTCGGTGACGATGATCCGGGCGCCCTGCCCGCGCAGCGACTCCGCCGCGCCCTTGCCCACGTCGCCGTAACCGCAGATCACGGCCACCTTGCCGCCGATCAGCACGTCGGTGCCGCGGGTGAGGCCGTCGATCAGCGAGTGGCGGATGCCGTAGCGGTTGTCGAACTTCGACTTGGTGACCGCGTCGTTGACGTTGATCGCCGGGAACAGCAGCTCACCCGCGGCGGCCAGCTGGTACAGGCGCATGACGCCGGTCGTGGTCTCCTCGGTGACGCCGCGCAGCCCCTCGGCGATCTTGGTCCACTTGCCGGTGTCGGCCGCCAGGGAGTCGCGCAGCCTCCCCAGGAAGATCTGCCACTCCTCGGAGTCGTTCGCGTCCGCCTGCGGGACGACGCCGGCCTTCTCGTACTGCACGCCCTTGTGGACCATCATCGTGGCGTCGCCGCCGTCGTCGAGGATCATGTTGGGGCCGCCGCCGTCGGGCCAGGTCAGCATGGCCTCGGCGGTCCACCAGTACTCCTCCAGCGTTTCACCCTTCCAGGCGAACACCGGGACGCCCTTGGGCTCCTCGGCGGTGCCGTGCGGGCCCACGACGACCGCGGCGGCGGCGTGGTCCTGGGTGGAGAAGATGTTGCACGACGCCCAGCGGACCTCGGCGCCCAGCGAGACCAGGGTCTCGATGAGCACCGCCGTCTGCACCGTCATGTGCAGCGAACCGGAGATCCGCGCACCCTTGAGCGGGTAGACCTCCGAGTACTCGCGGCGCAACGCCATCAGGCCGGGCATCTCGTGCTCGGCCAACCGGATCTCCTTGCGGCCGAACTCGGCCAGGGAGAGGTCCGCCACGGCGAAGTCGATGCCGTTGCGGGTCTGGAGCCTCTCGGCGGTCATCGCGGGTTCCTCCATCTCGGGTTGACCCGACCCTACCGCCCGCCACGCCGGGCCACGGCGGTCGCGGTGAACTGCGCGCGGATGGACCACCATGGCACTGCTGACGTGAGGTTTCGCGGGGAGGACCTGTGCTGATACCCGGCCCCGACACGCGGGTGGTCGAGCTGCGGGTGCACGGCGTGCAGGGCACGACGCCGCACTCGCTGGTGGACGCCGTGGCGGCGGTGGACGTGGCCGGCGACGGCCTGGGCCGCCTCGTGCGCCCGGCCGACCGGCTGCGCAGACCCGCGCCCGGACCCGTGCTCCAGGCCGGGGGGCGGCCCGTGTCGCGCGTGGTCGAGGGGTACGTGTGGGGCGGCATGACCTCCGGCGGGTGGGCCAAGGCGACGTGGGCGCTGCTGTTCCCGTTCTCGCTGGCCAACGTGGCGCACTGGATGCTGCCGCCGGTGCCCGCCGGGAACCTGCCCGCGCACCTGCTGGGCATCGGGCTGCGGGCGCTGCTGCGGCTCGCGGCGCTGCTGCTGACCGTGCTGCTGATCGCCCAGGTGACCGTGATCAGCCTCGACCTGGTGGCCGCGCAGTGCCTGGCGGCGGGCTCGCCGTGCCTGTGGGGGCAGTCCTGGCCGGCCGCGACGCCGTGGGTGCGGGCGGTGGTGGGCACCGCGCCGGTCGCGCTGGTCGTGCTCGTCCTGCACCGGGTGTCCAGCGTGGACTGGCGCATCGAGCGGCGGGACGTGCCCGCGTCCTCCGCGCCCGGCTCGGGGCTGCCCGGGGCGCACGTCGCCACCGACCCCGACACGCCGTCGCTGCGGGTCCTGCACCTGGTGGCGGGCCTGGGCACGGGGGTGGCGATCGCGTTGGGCGGCCCGCTCGGCCCGCTGGTCGCGCCCGGCTGGCACGGTGCCGCGATCGCCGCGTGCCGGTGGGTGGGCGTCGGGCTGGTCGCGGTGGCGGCGCTGGGCGCGATGCTGCTCGACGACCCGACGGGCGGTTCGCCGCACCGGGGCGGCCGGTGGCTGCGCGCCGCCCTCGGCCGCGGCCCGCGCCGCGTGCTGCACGTCACGGCGTGGCTGGCGCTGCTCGCGGCCACCGCGCTGCTGGTCCGGCTGCCCCGGGAGCTGCCCGGCGCGGACCTGGGCGTGCAGGTCGTGGCGGCCCTCGTGGCGCTGGTGTGCGCGCTGATCGGGCTGCTGCTGGTGCCCGCGGCGCTGCTGGCCCGGCGCACGTGGCGTGCGCAGCCGCGCGAGCTGCGGCCGTGGGCGGGCGGCTGGATGGCGGCGCCGGTGGTGGCGGTGTCCGCGCTGCTGGGCGGCGGGTTCGGCGCGGGTGTGGCGCTGACCCTGCGAGGGCTGCTCGGGCACGGCGAACTGCCGCGCGGGTACGACTACATCGCGCTGCTGTGGGGCGTCGCCGGCGTGCTGGCCCTGCTCGCCGGGGTGGCGGTCGCCGCGTACACCGGGATGGTGCGGTGGAGCTCCCTGCGGCGGGACAAGGAGTGGGCGCGCGAGGCGTCCCTGCTGCACGCCGGGCGCGCCCGCGACCTCAAGCGCGCCGCGCGGGCCTGGTGGTGGGCCGAGTGGCAGCGCGGGCACAGCCACCACGTGGTGCTGATCGTGGCCGCCGTGCTGGCCGTCGGCGCGGTGCCGGCGGCGTTCCTGCGGCTCCGGGAGGTCGTCCTGCCCGAGTGGGCGTGGCCGTTCTCCGGGCTGGGCGTCGTCGTGCTGGCCCTGCTGGCGCTGGCGCTGCTGCGGGCCGTGTGGCTCGCCGCGCGGCGGCCGGACACCGCCCGCCAGGTCGGGGTGCTGGCCGACCTGGCCGCGTTCTGGCCGCGCGAGGCGCACCCCGTCGTGCCGCCGTGCTACGCGCTGAAGGTCGTGCCGGAGCTGGTGTCGCGGGTGCGGGAGCACCTGGACGACCCCGGCACGCGGGTCGTGCTCGCCGGGCACAGCCAGGGCAGCCTGCTCGCCGCGGTCGCCGCCGCCCGGCTGCTGGAGGAGCTGCCGCCGCACCAGGCCGAGCGGTTGGGCCTGGTCACGGCCGGGTCGCAGCTCCAGTGGGCGTACTCGCGGGCGTTCCCGGCGGTCGTGCCGCACAGCTCGCTGGCGTCCCTGTCCGGCGGCCTGGCCGGCCGGTGGCGGGCGCTGTGCCGGGGCACCGACCCGCTGGGCGGCGCGGTCACGACGTGGGACCGGCAGGTGTACGACGGGATGCTGCTCGGCACCGGCTTCCGCCCGGACGGCACGTCGGGCGCCCTGCCGCCGGCCGAGCGCGGCCCGACCGGCGCGCTGGTGCTGGGCGGCGACCACTGGCTGCCCGACCCGCAGCGCGGCCCGTTCCCCGGCCGGCGGTGGGCGCCGGGCGTGAACCGGCACGCCGACTACACCTCGGACCCGGAGTGGGACCGCGCCGTGGCGCTGGCGGCGGGCCTGGAGGTGGGCGAGCGGCCCGTGCCGGTGCTGCCTACCGCGCGGCCGGGGTCGCCGTCGTTCCGGTTCCCGTCGCCGGAGCAGCGGTGAGCCGGTCGAGCAGGCGGTCCGCGGCGCGTTCCCGGCCGGCGGCGGCGAGCAGGCCCGCGGGGGCCAGCACGTAGTCCCGGTCGACCAGCACCGCGGCGTCGCGCAGCACGGGCCGCAGCACGGGGTCGGCGCGCAGGGTCCCCTCGATCCCGTCGAGCGACGCCGCGTGCCGGAACACGCCGCCGGACAGCACGAGCAGGCCCGCGCCGCGCGGTCCCAGCCGCCCGTCCACCAGGCGCAGGTGCCGGCGCACGGCCAGGACGGCGGCCAGCGCGGCCAGCCGGTGGTCCACGGCCGGGTCCTCGGGCAGCCAGTCGACCCGCGCCGCCCGGACCCCCGCCTCCGCGCGCAGGGCGGTCGCCTCGGCGTCGGTGACCAGCCGCTCGGCGAGGGCCTCGGCGACCAGCGTGCCCGCCGACCACCGCATCCCCAGGTCGCCCTCGACGGTGCGGCGGTCCGGCGGCAGCGCGACCGTCCTCTCCGGACCTTCCACAGTGGACACGGCGGAGTACACGTCGGTGGTGGCGCCGCCCACGTCCACGACGAGCACGGCGCCCTCGTGGTCCCGCGCGGCCAGCCGGGACACCCCGCCCAGCACCGCGTCCGGCGTCACGGCCCGCACCAGCCGGCGGAACCGCGGCCCGCGCGACAACCCCTTGCCGCCGATCACGTGCGACAGGAACACGTCGCGGATCGCCCGCCGCGCCGGACCGGGGTTCAGCTCCCCCACGTCCGGCAGCACGTTCTCCGCGCGCACCACCGTGCGGCCCGCCAGCAGCTCCAGCGCCCCCGGCTGCGCCTCGGCGTTGCCCGCCAGCACGACCGGGCACGCGACGCGGTTCGCGCCGAGCCGGCGCGCGTTGTGCAGCAGCACGCGGTCGTCGCCGCCGTCCGTGCCGCCGACCAGCAGCACCACGTCCGGGCGGGCCGCGCGCAGCGCCCGCACGCCCGCGCCGTCCAGCGGACCGGCCGACACGTGCACCACCCGCGCGCCCGCCGACAGCGCCACCCGGTACCCGGCCTCGGCGCTGACCAGGCGTTCCTGCCCGACGACCGCCAACCGCAGGCCGCCGCCCGCCGACGAGCAGGCCAGCACCTCGTCCACCGGGCCCAGCGCGCCGGCCACCGCGTCGATCCCCCGGAGCACCTCCGGCGGGGTGGTGGCGTGCTGCGCGGTGCCGAGCAGCTCACCGCCCCCCGACACCGCGGCCGCTTTCGTCCACGTCGAGCCGATGTCCAGACACAGCACGGTCATGCGGCGCAAACTACCGGTGGCCTCGCGGGCCCCCGGTCACCTCTAGGCTGATCGGACCAACGCACCGAGGAGGGGAACGCCGTGCCGGGGAACGGGCTGTGGCGCACCAAGTCGATCGAGCAGTCGATCGCGGACACCGACGAGCCGGACACCAAGCTCCGCAAGGAACTCACCGCCTGGGACCTGACCGTGTTCGGCGTCGCGGTGGTGATCGGGGCGGGCATCTTCACGCTCACCGCCTCCACCGCGGGCAACCTCGCCGGGCCGTCCGTGTCCCTGGCGTTCGTGCTGGCCGCCGTGGCGTGCGCGCTGGCCGCGCTCTGCTACGCCGAGTTCGCGTCCACCGTGCCGGTCGCGGGCAGCGCGTACACGTTCTCCTACGCCACGTTCGGCGAGTTCGCGGCGTGGATCATCGGCTGGGACCTGGTGCTGGAGTTCGCGGTCGGCTCCGCGGCCGTCGCCAAGGGCTGGTCGGTGTACCTGGAGACCGTGCTGGGCCACGCCGGCCTGGACGTGAAGACGACCGCGACCATCGGGGGCGTGGACGTCGACTGGGGCTCGCTGCTGCTGGTGGCGGTGCTGACCGTGCTGCTGGCGGTGGGCACGAAGCTGTCGTCGCGGGTGTCCGCGGTGATCACCGCGGTCAAGGTGGCCGTGGTGCTGCTGGTGATCGTGCTCGGCATCGGCTACATCAAGATGGCGAACTACAGCCCGTACGTCCCGCCCGCGCAGACCGGTCCGGCGACCGCGCACGGGCTGGAGCAGTCGCTGTTCTCGCTGCTCACCGGGTTCGAGGGCTCCACCTACGGCGTGCTGGGCCTGCTGGCCGCCGCGTCGCTGGTGTTCTTCGCGTTCATCGGCTTCGACGTCGTCGCCACCACCGCCGAGGAGACGAAGGACCCGCAGCGCGCCGTGCCGCGCGGCATCCTCGGCTCGCTGGCCATCGTGACCGTGCTGTACGTCGCGGTGTCGCTGGTGATCACCGGCATGGTGCCCTACACCGAGCTGGCCACCCAGCCGGACGGCAGCCGCGCCACGCTCGCCACCGCGTTCTCGGCGAACGGCGTGGACTGGGCGGCCACCGTGATCTCGGTCGGCGCCCTGGCGGGCCTCACCACGGTCGTCATGGTGCTGATGCTCGGCCAGACGCGCGTGCTGTTCGCGATGTCCCGCGACGGCCTGGTGCCGCGCGGCCTGGCCCGCACCGGCAAGCACGGCACGCCGTTCCGCATCACGCTGGTCGTCGGCGTCCTGGTCGCGATCGCGGCCGGCTTCTTCCCGGCGGGCAAGCTGGAGGAGATGGTGAACGTGGGCACGCTGTTCGCGTTCATCCTGGTGTCGGCGGGCGTGCTGGTGCTCCGCAAGACCCGCCCCGACCTGCCGCGCGGCTTCCGCGTGCCGCTCGTCCCGGTGGTGCCGGTCCTCGCGATCCTCGCCTGCCTGTGGCTGATGCTGAACCTGACCGCCCTCACCTGGGTCCGCTTCCTGGTGTGGATGGCCCTGGGCGTGGTCGTCTACTTCGCCTACGGCCGCCGCCACTCGCTGCTGGGCAGGCGCGGGACGACCGCCGTGCCCGTGGTGAAGGAGGACGAGGTCCCGTAGCGGCGCGGTGGTCCCGCACCGGCGGGCCACCCGACCGAACGGAGGAGGGGCGGCGAGCACACCGGCTCGCCGCCCCTCCTCGGTTCCGCGGCCCTACGACTTCTGGGCCGGCGACCGGTCCAGGTCGGGCTCCAGGTAGATCAGGCGCGCGGCCGGGACCTTGGTCCTCACGCGCTGCTCCGCGTCGTCGATGGCCTGCGCCACCTCGGAGACCTCCAGGCCCGGGTTCAGGGCGATCTTGGCGGCCACCAGCAGCTCGTCCGGGCCGATGTACTGGGTCCGGATGTGGATGACGCGCTGGACCTTGCCCGCCGCCAGCTCGTCGACGATGACGTCCAGCTCCGCCGGGGCCGCGCCCTCGCCGATGAGCAGCGACTTCATCTCGATGATCAGGATGATCGCGATGACGCCCAGCAGCACGCCGATGCAGATGGTGCCGATGGCGTCCCACACCGGGTCACCGGTGAGCGTGGACAGGCCGACGCCCATCAGGGCCAGCACGAGGCCGAACAGCGCACCCGCGTCCTCCAGCAGCACGACCGGCAGCTCGGGCACCTTCGACTGGCGGATGAACTGCCACCACGTGGCGTTGCCCTTGATCGCCTTCGACTCGACGATGGCGGTGCGGAAGCTGTAGGTCTCCAGGCCGATGGCGACGACCAGGATGACCACCGCGACCAGCGGGCTGCTCAGCTCCTCGTGCGACTCCAGCTTGTGGATGCCCTCGTAGAGGGCGAACACCGAGCCGAGGCTGAACAGCATCAGGGCCACGACGAACGAGTAGAAGTACCGGTCCCGGCCGAAGCCGAACGGGTGGTTCAGCGTCGCCCTGCGCCGGGACGTCTTCTGCCCGAGCAGCAACAGGCCCTGGTTGGACGTGTCGGCCACGGAGTGCACCGATTCGGCCAGCATCGACGACGAGCCGGTGATCAAGAAGCCGACGAACTTGGCGATCGCGATGCCCGCGTTCGCCACCAGTGCGGCGATGATCGCCTTGGTACCGCCCCCTGCTGACACGGTTGCTCCCTACACGCCCTGGTCCGATTTGTCGTGGTGACCCTACTCAACGCCGGGGGTTGCCCGGAAAAGCCGGGTGGGAACCTCGGCGGTCACCACGACGGACGGATCGGCGGCCGGCAGCCACACGGACTGGCCCCGCCGCAGCTCCAGCACCGTCGAGCCGGACGTGAGCCTCGCCACACCGCGCGCGCAGAAGAGGATCTGCGGTCCGCTGTGGTCGATCCGGACCTCGTCGCCGTCGTCCACCTCGACGCGGGACAGCTCGAACTCGGGGCACGCCGTCCGGTACGTCCACAGGCCGGGCGCGGTCGGCGAACCGGTCTGCACCGGCATGTCGCCGCACGTGAAGTCGAGCACCCGCATCAGCTCGGGCACGTCGACGTGCTTGGGCGTCAGGCCGCAGCGCAGCACGTTGTCGGAGTTCGCGAGGATCTCCACGCCGGTGCCGTGCAGGTAGGCGTGCAGGTTGCCGGCGGGCAGGTAGATGGCCTCGCCGGGCTGGAGCACGATCCGGTTGAGCAGCAGCGCGGCCAGCACGCCCGCGTCACCGGGGTACGCCTCCCCCAGCTCCAGGACCGTACGGCACTCCAGGTCGAACTCGCCGTGCTCCTTCACGTGCGCCACGCACGCGTCGAGCACCTGCGGCAGCAGCACGTCCAGCGCGTTCTGCGGCAGCGTGATCACCGTGGTGAACAGGGCGCGCAGGCCCTCGGCGTCGGGCTGGGCGGCCAGCAGCTCGGTGTAGGGCGCGAAGTCGGGCGCGTCGAGCGAGCGCAGCAGCTTCACCGTCCGCGCCGGCTCCCGGAACCCGGCCAGCGCGTGGAACTCGGTCAGCGCGCAGACCAGCTCGGGCTTCGCCGACGGGTCCTTGTAGTTGCGGACCGGCGAGTCCAGCGGCACGCCCGCCGCGTCCTCGGCGGCGAACCCCTGCGCCGCCTGCTCCGCCGACGGGTGCGCCTGGAGGCTCAGCGCCTCGTCGGCGGCCAGCACCTTGAGCAGGAACGGCAGCCTGCTGCCCCACCGGTCGGCGCAGCGCGCGCCGAGCTGGCCGTCCGGGTCGTCCGCGAGCAGGTCCAGCAGGGACCGCTGCACGCCGTCCGCGCCGACCACGTGCGACGGGTCGCCCGGGTGGGCGCCCATCCACAGCTCGGCCTCGGGGTGCGGCGCCGGCACCTCGCGCCCGAGCATCTCGGCGATCGCGGTGCGCGAACCCCACGCGTACGCGCGCACGGCGTTGTGCAGCAGTTCCACAGTCAATCCCCTCACACGGCCGGCGCGTACAGCCCCGGGCCACCCAGCGTCCCCGCCGCCAGGCCCAGGTACAGCGCGGCCAGCTCGAACCGCAGCGCGAGCAGCGCGGCGCACACGGCCTCGCCGCCGCCGACCTCCTCGGCCGGCTCCAGCACGTCGGCTCCCGACAGGGTCTCCATCGCGACCCGGCGGGTGAACTCGGCCTGCGGGCCGCGGCGCACGGCCAGCAGCATCACCCGGACCAGGCCGTCCTGCTCGTCGTCCGGGTCGGCGAAGATGTCCGCGCCGGACGTGCCCCGCACCGCCCTCCGGTGCAGCGCCGACCGGGTCGACGCCTGAGGATAGCCGGCCACGTCGCTGACCACGCCCGCGTGCGCGGCGAGCATGCCCGCGCCGTGCACGGCGACGGCCGTGGCCAGGTCGTCCAGGCCCCACAGCAGCGGGGTGCGGTCGGCCACGCGCAGCGCCAGCGTCTTCGCCGGGTTCACGAACGACTCGTGCTGCGGGTGGCAGCGCTCGGCCTCGCGGTCCAGCTCGTCGGCGATGGCGTGCACGTCCGCTTCGAGCAGCCCCAGCGCCTCCAGCGCCACCAGCCACGCGGCGAACGCGCGGGCGAAGCCGAGGCCCCGCGGCACGGGCACGCGCGGCGGGACGAGCACGGCGTGCCGGGCCGCGGCGGCGGCCACCGGGCCGTCGGGCTCGGCGGTCAGCAGCACGCGCGCGCCGCGCCGGGCCACCCGGTCCACCGACTCGGCCAGCTGCACGTCACCGGGGTCCTCGGTGTGCGCGAGGACCACGTCGAGCGCGCCCACCCACGTCGGCACGTCGTCGGACACGACGACCGGCACCGGGCAGCGCGGCCCGAGCAGGGCCGTCACCAGCCCGGCGACGGCCGGCCCGACCCCGGGCCTGGCGACCAGCACCAGCGCCCGCGGCCGTTCGGTGAAGATGCGCCGGACCCCTAGCTCGTCCGCCACCTCGGCGGCGGCCCTGACCTGCGCGCCCGCGCGCGCGGCGGCGCGCAGCAGGCCGCCCGTGTCGGCGTCGGCGAGGCGGGACTGGTCGTCGAGGAGACTGTCGTCGAGCACGTGCTCACCCGGCCGTCGGCTCGACAGCCTCGTCGAGCAGCAGCACCGGGATGCCGTCCCGGACCGGGAACGACCGGCCGCACGACGTGCACGTCAGGTAGTCCGCCCGCGGGTCGGACGCGGTGCCGATTTCGAGCGGCGCGTGCTCCGGGCACGGGCAGGCCAGGATCTCCAGCAGCTGCGGGTCGAGTTGCACTGCCACGGCGCTCATCCCCTCACGATCGCCAGGACCTCGTCGCGCAGGGCGGCGACGGAGGCCGCGTCGGCGGCTTCGACGTTGAGCCGCAGCAGCGGCTCGGTGTTGGAGGCGCGCAGGTTGAACCACGAGCCGTCGGGCAGGCTCACCGTGAGGCCGTCGAGCTCGTCGAGCTCCACGCCCTCCCGGCCGCCGAACTCGGCCTTGATGGCGGCCAGGCGGCCGGCCTGGTCGTCGACCGTCGAGTTGACCTCGCCGGACGCGGCGTAGCGCGAGTAGGCGCTGGTCAGGTCGGACAGCGTACCGGCCTGCTCGCCGAGCGCGGCCAGCACGTGCAGCGCGGCCAGCATGCCGGTGTCGGCGCGCCAGAAGTCGCGGAAGTAGTAGTGGGCGGAGTGCTCGCCGCCGAAGATCGCCCCGGTCCGGGCCATCTCCTCCTTGATGAAGGAGTGGCCGACGCGGGTGCGCACCGGCGTGCCGCCGTGCTCGCGCACGATCTCCGGCACCGCGTGCGAGGTGATCAGGTTGTGGATGACCGTGCCGCCCGGGGCCTTGGCCAGCTCGCGCACCGCGACCAGCGCGGTGATCGCGGACGGGGACACCGGCTCGCCGCGCTCGTCGACCACGAAGCAGCGGTCGGCGTCGCCGTCGAACGCCACGCCCGCGTCGGCCCCGACCTCGCGGACCTTGGCCTGGAGGTCGACGATGTTCTTCGGGTCGAGCGGGTTGGCCTCGTGGTTGGGGAAGCTGCCGTCCAGCTCGAAGTACATCGGGACGACGTCGAACGGCAGGCCCTCGAACACCTTCGGCACGGTGTAGCCGCCCATGCCGTTGCCCGCGTCCACGACGACCTTCAGCCGCCGGTTGGCGCTCAGGTCGACCAGCTGGTGCAGGTAGGCGGCGTACTCGACGAGCATGTCGCGCTGCGTGACGGCGCCCTTGGCGACGCCCTCGGCGTCCGGCACGCCCTGCTCGGCGTCCTGGCGGACCTGCGCCAGGCCGCTGTCCTGGCCGACCGGCGCGGCGCCCGCGCGGCACAGCTTGATGCCGTTGTACTTGGCCGGGTTGTGCGACGCGGTGAACATCGCGCCGGGCAGGTCGAGCTTGCCGGAGGCGAAGTACAGCATGTCGGTGCTGGCCAGGCCGATGCTGACCACGTCGACGCCCTGGGCCGTGACGCCCTCGGCGAACGCGGCGGCCAGCCCCGGGGACGAGTCGCGCATGTCGTGGCCGATCACCACGGCGGGACCGCCGACCAGGCGCGCGAAGGCCGCGCCGAAGTCGCGCACGACACCCTCGTCGAGCTGTTCCCCGACGACACCGCGGATGTCGTAAGCCTTGACGATGCCGGACAGATCGCGCACGGCCACACTCCCGATATTCGGCTCTTGACACTGCCCTCAGGAGCCTACCGGCGCACGGGCGCGCGCCGCGTCCGGTCATCCGGTCGTTCGGACTTCGTGACGGGCCCGGCCGCTCTCCGCGCGGTCTCCGTGCGGTCGGCGAGGGGCCGTTCAGACCTCGCGAGGGGCCGTTCGGTCCGCGCGGGCCGTTCAGTCCTCGGGCGGGCCGTTCAGTCCTCGGGCGGGCCGTTCAGTCCTCGCGCGGGTCGGGCAGGACGCGGAGGTGGCCGCGCCTGATCGTGCCCGCGGGCACCTCGGGGACCTCGACCGCGGGGGTGCGCCCCGCCTCGCGCACGGCCTCCGCCAGCGCGGTCAGGTCGTCGACGGTCGGCTCCGGCGCCCGGAACTCGCCCTGGTGCCGCACGACCTCCCAGCCGCGGGGCGCGGTGAGGCGCAGCGCGTGCTCCTCGCAGAGGTCGTACGAGTGCGGTTCCGAGTAGGTCGCGAGGGGTCCGACGACCGCCGTGGAGTCCGCATAGGCGTACGTGAGCGTGGCGACTGCCGGGTTAGCGCACCCGGTTCGCGAGCACCGTCTCACGCTCCGCACGGCGGGGACGATATCGCGTCCCGCGCGAGGTGTGTTGGATTACCTCCGGCGCGGCGCTCGGGAGGGGTCCGGACTTCGGCAAGTTGCCTGGTCGCGGAGGCACCCGCACGGGGCCGAGCGGCCGACAACTACCCTTGTCCCGTGGTGATGGCTCGGGGTTCACGGCGGCAGGGCGCTCCGCGGCGGCGCAACCGCGACCGGCACGGCCGGGGGTTGCGCGGTCCGCTGTACCCGGCCACGCTGCCGGCGGCGCGCAGCCGTGCCGAGCGGTTCGACGCGCTGGTGCTGGAGGCGCTGGAACCGATCGAGGCGCGGTGGCGCACCGAGCTGACCCAGTTGGACGTGGCGGTCGACGACGTGCCCGACGTGGCGCCCAACGGCGACGACGGCGACGTGGTCGAGGACGGCAACGTCCCGCTGGCCCGGCTGATCCCGGCCGGCGCCGACCGCCGTGCCCGCATCGTGCTGTACCGGCGACCGCTGGAGGCGCGCGCGAAGGACGGCGCGGACCTGTCCGACCTGGTGCACGACGTCCTCGTGGAGCAGGTCGCGAACTACCTGGGCCTGGACCCCGACGTGATCGACGGCGAATAACCCAAAGCCCACCCGCGAGAGTCCAACGCTCAGGCCCCGAGAGTCCAACGCCCAGGCCTCGAGAGTCCAACGCTCGGACCCGGTGAGTTCTTCATCCACGCCTAACGGTGTGAGTCCCGAACGCAGAACTCAGGGGTCCTGGGCGTTGGACTCTCGGGGCCCGGAGGTTGGACTCTCGCGGTCAGGGGCGGCGGCGGGACGGGGGGATGGCGGTCAGGAGGGTGAAGAGGGCCGCGGCGGCCTGGAGGACCAGGAGGAACTCGCGCAGGGTCGTCGAGACCTCCACGCGCACCTCGGACGCCGTCGTCGGCAGGGTCACGCCCACCAGGTGCCCCCACGCCCGCACGGTCGCCACCTCGCGACCGTCCACGGTGGCCCGCCAGCCCGGTTCCTCCTCGGCCGCCAGCACCAGGAGCCTGCCCTCGGGCCCCTCGGACACCCGCACGCCCACCTCGGGCGGCCCGGCCTCGACGGGCGCGAGGCCGGGCGCGCCCAGCTCCACGGGCGGGTCGCCGCCGGTGCGGGCGCGCCGGGCCAGCTCCGGGGACAGCAGCACGGCGTTGCCCGCCGCCGGCTGCACGCGCAGCACGGGCCGCCCGTCGGTCATCGCGGGCGTGACGGCCACCAGGTCGCCCGCGGCGTCGCGCAGCCGCCGTGCCGCGGCCGGGTCGGGCAGGACGACGAACGCCACCCCGGACGCCGCGGCCTGGGCGAGGGCGGTCCGGGCGGTGGCGGCGTCACCGCCGGTCAGGTCGCGCGACCACCGCGCCAGCCGGGCCGGGGCGGCGGCCACGGGCACGAGGTCGTCGTCCCCGAACGCGGGCAGCCGGCCCGCCACGAGCCGCGTCGGCGTGCCGAGGACCAGCACGGACCGGCCGGTGCGCGGCAGCTCCCGCTCCACCGTCGACGGCAGCCGGGCCGCGTCGTCGGTCAGCGCGCCGGTGCGCAGGCCGGCGAACCCGGACACCGCCAGGCCGACGACCGCCACCACGCCCACCGCGGACACGACCCGCGCGAACGGCACGGCCGCCGCGTCCCGCCGGAACGCCGACAGCACGACGTGCAGCAGCCCCCACCCGACGACCACGAGCGCGGCGCCGGTCCAGCCGGGCTGGGCGGGCCCGCCGGGCAGCGGCGTGATCGGCACCGTCCGCAGCACGATCACCGCGAACCCGCCGAGCACGACGACCGCGAGCCCGGCGAGCATCGACCGGTTCGGCCGCGCGGCGAGCGCGAACAGGGCGAACGCGACCACCGCGAACCCGGCGAACGGCAGCGCGCCCGTCCCGCCCGGCCGCAGCGCCACCAGGTCGAGCAGCCCGGACACCGGGGTCTCCGCGAACGCGCCCACGCCGTGCAGCACGACCGACGGGTTCTGGAGCACCACGGCGGGCCACGGCAGCAGCAGCGCCATCGGCAGCAGCACGACCACGAACAGCGAGGCCACCCGCCGCCGGCCGTCGCCCGCCCGGCCGGGCACCACGACGAACCCGACCAGCGCGCCCAGCGCCACCAGGCCGTGCACGAGCGGCGAGAACGCGCCCAGCGCGGCGACCGCGAGCGCCGTCCCGGAGGCCACCGGCAGCCAGGCCGCGCCGGCGCCGCCGCGCAGCACCGACACCACCCCGGCGAACACCACCGGCACCAGCAGGTGCACCACGACCACGTCGAGCCGGCCCTGGCTGACCGCGGACGTGGCGGCCGGCAGCAGGGCGTACCCGGCGGCCACGAGGGCGCGCACGGGCCGCCGCGCGGGCACCCGCCGGGTCGCGGCGTAGGCGGCCAGGCCGGCCAGCGGGGCGTCCGCGACGAACAGCACGGCGACCAGCCCGGCCGGTGAGCCGACGAACACCCCCAGCACGCCGAGGACGGCGAGCGCCGCGGGCGCGGGCGCGGTCGTGCCGCCCGCCACCGGGTGCCAGGCGGCCAGGTAGGTCGACCACGTCGCGGCCAGGTCGCCGACCGGCAGCAGCCGCCCGCCCGAGAGGTCGAGGCCGAGGCGGGACGCGTTGGCCAGCAGGCCGAAGAGGGTGAGGCCGAGCACCAGCAGCAGCGGCGGGCCGAGGACGACGGACCGCAGCACGCGCGCCCGGTCGACCTCGACGAACACGATCCCGGGCACGGGGGCGGTGGTCCCGCGCGGCACCGGCGAGGGGCGCGGGCGCGGTGAGGGGCGCAACGCCCCGGGGGCCG
>NZ_JBPKJK010000126.1:0-26915 GCF_051756985.1 Saccharothrix sabaoui | reverse complement strand
CCCGGTCGCCGCGGGCCTGTCCGGGGACGGGTCAGACGCCCGCCACCGACTGGATCCAGGACCGGTAGCGCGTCACGTTCGTGTAAGCGGTGGTGGTCTGCCGGTCGCTGGTCGAGGCGACGCCGACCTGCACGCCACCGGCCATCATCGGGCCGCCCGAGTCACCGCCCGCGGTGATGCCGTCGCCGCGCCGGGCGCAGATCGCGCTGCCGCCGTAGGCGTCGGTGCAGCCGCCGGTGACGGTCACGTTCGCGACCTTCAGGTACTGCGACTGGCAGTTGATCTCCGAACCGCACTGGGAGGTCGCGCCCCAGCCGTACACCTGCACGGACTGGCCCACGGTGACCGAACCCGGCTGCCCGAGCCGCGCGTAGGTGGCGCTCACCGAGCGGTCCAGGCGCACCAGGGACAGGTCGGAGCTGTGGTTCACGGTCTGCACGCCGTTGGCCAGGGTGCCGCCGGAGGTCTGGTCGAGGCTGCCGATCCGGAAGGACAGCCCGCCGCCGCTCACGCAGTGCTTCGCGGTCAGCACCCACGTCGGCGCGATGATCGTCGCGCTGCACGTCTGCCGGCCGTTGGAGAACAGCCGGGCCGCCCACGGCGCGTTGCTCGCGTAGCCGCCGCCGATGATGTACGGCGCGACCCCGCCGTCCGCGGCGGGCGCCGCCGAACCGGACAGGGCGAGGGCGGGCAGGGAGAGCAGTGCGGCGACGAGCGTGGGGATCAACCTGGTGAGTCGCACGGTTTCCTCGTTTCGTGAGACGCGCGATTGCTCGCGCACAGGGGTGTCTCGGAACAGGGGATTCGTACCACCCGACCGGGTGAAAAGGGCCATACCGAACCGGCTATAACGTGGGCCGCGTGCTTGTCGAGATGGCCATCGGGGACGCGTACGGCGCGGGCTTCGAGTACGCCGACGCGGACCACGTGACCAGGTGCAACACCCTCGCCGGGTACGTGCGCAACCCGGTGCACCCGGCGCTGGCGCCGGGCCGCTACACCGATGACACGCAGATGGCGCTGGCCCTGGCCGAACTGCTGGCGTCCGGCGGGCCGTGGACCGCGGCGTCGATCGCGTCGGCTTTCACGACGGCGTTCCACCGCGACCCGCGCGAGGGCTACGCGCGCGGTTTCCGGGCGTTCCTGGGGTCGGTGCGCACGGGGGAGGAGTTCCTCGCGCGCATCCGGCCGGGCAGCGACAAGAGCGGCGCGGCCATGCGGGTCGCCCCGGTCGGCCTGCTGCCGGGGGTGGCCGACGTGCTGCACCACAGCGACGTGCAGGCCCGCGTCACGCACGACACCCCGGACGGGATCGCGTCGGCGCGGGCCGCCGCGCTCGCCGTGCACTACTGCCACCGCGGCCTGGGCCCGGTCGCCTCGGTCGGCACGTGGGTCGCCGACCGGCTGGGCTCGCCGGTGTGGGCGCGGCCGTGGCGCGGACCGGTGGGCCCGAAGGGCGTGGCGAGCGTGCGGGCCGCGCTGACGGCGCTCGCGACCGGCGGGTCGCTGAGCGCCGTCCTGCGCGCGTGCGTCGCGTTCACCGGGGACGTGGACACGGTCGCGGCGATCGCGCTGGCCGCCGCGTCCGGGTCGGACGAGGTCGCCGCCGACCTGCCGGTGTCCCTGGTGGACGGTCTGGAGGACGGGCCGTTCGGCCGCACTCACCTGTCCTCTGTGGACAGCCTCCTCCGGTAGCGGGCCAGCAGTTCCGCCTCTCGGTCCGCCGGCCACGGGCGCCGGACCCCGCCGAGGAGGGCCGCGAGGAACAGCTCCAGGTGCACGTGCCAGGCGGCGAGCGCGCGCGGCGCGGACGCCGGGTCGACCGGCCGGTGCGTCAGCTCGACCACCGTGCCGCGTTCGGGGTCGTGCCGGAACTCCCACCGCACCCGCCCGGCCGGCGAGTCGTGCGCCAGCACGCGCGGCGGCGTGCGCTCGACCAGCGGACCGGCGGGCGCGGCCGGGTTGGTCACGCCCACCGGCACCTCGTCGGAGCCCTCGGTGAGCAGGTCCCACACCACGTCCAGCGGTCGCCACACCAGGTCGCGGGCGAACCGCACCTCGCCGTCCTCGAACACGCCCTCGTCCAGGCCGAACTCGCGCGCGTACCGCTCGACCGGGCCCAGCACGTCCCCGTCCGGGGTGAACGGCCGCCCGTCGAGCCGCGCGCCCAGGCCGGCCAGGCAGGTGTCCCAGCCGGCCGCGGTGCGCGCGGTGCCCAGTTCGTCGTCCACGACGTGCGTGAACACCAGCAGGCAGCCGCGCTCGTGCGGCAGCAGCTCGAACCGCAGCACGTCGCTCGCCCAGCGGAACGCGAACACCCGCGGCGGGTCGTGCTCCAGCACCTCGCCGGTGGTGACCTGGTCGGGGAACGCGAACGTCATCGCCCGACCCTCGACGGCCACCGCCGCCGGGAACCAGTGCGCCAGTTCGTCCGGCTCGGTGACCACCCGCCACACCTTCTCGGGCGGGTGGTCGAGCACGCGCTCGAAGCGCAGCACGGGCTTGCCCGCGACGCGGCGCAGCTCGGCGCTCACCCGTCCACCTCGTCCAGCCGCCGCTCCAGTCGGTCGAGGCTCGCCTCCCACATGCGCCGGTACGGCGCGAGCCAGGCGTCGACCTCGGACAGCGGCCCGGGTCGCAGCCGGTACAGCCGCCGCTGGGCGTCGCGCCGCACCTCGACCAGACCGGCCTCGCGCAGCACCTTCAGGTGCTTGGACACCGCGGGCTGGCTGATCGCCAACCCGTCGACCAGGTCGCCGACCGGCCGCTCGCCGTGCCGCAGCACGTCGAGGATGTGCCGGCGGTGCGCGTCGGCCAGCACCGCGAACGTGGATTCCATACCGGCAATACAACCCATCAGGCATGTAGGTGTCAGGAGCGGCGGACCGGCATCAGCGGTCGCGGCACCGAGGTGAGGAACCCGGCCACCAGCCGTTCGCACAGGTCCGGCTGCTCGAACAGCGCCAGGTGCGAGCTGCCCGGCACGATCGCCAGCTGCGCGTCGGCGATCCCCCGGTACATCGCGACGGTGTGCTCCAGGTGCACGATGTCGTCGTCGCTGCCCAGCACCAGCGTCGGGCAGGTGATCGCGGCCAGGTCCACGACCTCCGGCGAGCGCGCGGCGCGGGCGAACTTGTCGACCACCACCGGGAAGTGCTCCCGACCGTCCGGCGACACCTCGGCGTACCGGTCCACGACCGAGGGCGGGAACTCGACATCCGGCTCCGGCAGGAACACCCAGCCGTCGGCGGAGAAGCCCGAGTTCAGCACCACCAGCCGGCGCACCAGGTCCGGCCGCCGCGCGGCCACCCCCAGCGCCACCACCCCGCCCGCGCTGTAGCCCGCCAGGTGCGCCGGGCCGCCCACGACCCGTTCCAGGAACGCGATCACGTCACCCGCGAGCAGGTCCGCGCCCACCTCGCCCGGCACGTCCGGGGTGCGGCCGTGACCGCGCCGGTCCACCAGGAACACCCGGAACCGGTCCGCGAGCCGCGCCAGGTTCGGCCCGAAGTCCCGCGAGTCGCCGAACCCGCCGTGCAGCAGCACCAGCGGCTCGCCCTCGCCGCGCACCTCGAACCAGGTGCGCACGCCGTTCACGTCCTCGTACATCAGCGGTCCTCCCGTAGGTCTCACCCATCAGTACGGACCGGGGCGTCGAAACTCATCGGCAGCCCGAACAACCCGAACAGCGAATCGCCCAGGAACGTCGTGGCCGACACCAGGCGCGACCCCGAGAACTCGACCACGACCAGCGCGAACGGCCGCAGCACGCCGTCCGCGTCCGGCCGGTACTGGGCGAGCGCGGGCACCCCGTTCGCCCGGGTCGGCACCACCCGCGCGGTCTCGCAGCCCGCGCCCGGCACCGCGAGGACGGCGGCGACGTCCGCCCGCCCGCGCAGCCACCACGCGAACGGCGGCATGGTCGTCGTCGCGTCCTCGTGCAGCATCGCGACGAGCGCGGCCACGTCGTGCCGCTCGAACGCGGTCGTGTACCGCTCCAGCAGGCCCTCGTCGACCGGTTCGAGCGGCGCCGGCCTGCGCTCGGCGATCGTGGCGCGGGCGCGCTGGAGCGCGCTGTTGACCGCCGCGGTGGTGGTGCCCAGCAGGTCCGCCACCTCGTGCGCCCGCCACACCAGCACGTCGCGCAGGACCAGCACGGCCCGCTGCCGGGGCGGCAGGTGCTGGAGCGCGGCGACGAACGCGAGCCGCACCGACTCGCGCCGCTCGACCAGCACGTCGGCGGGCAGCACGCGGGCGTCCGGCGCGGGCCACACCCACGCGCCCGGCGGCAGCGGCTCGCCCAGCGGGGACCCCGGCGCGGCGGGCGCGGCCAGGTCGTGCGCCAGGGCCCGGCGCCGCGCGCCGCGCAGCAGGTCGAAGCACACGTTCGTGGCGATCGCGTACAGCCACCGCCGCAGCGGGCCCCGAGCCGGGTCGAACCCGCCGCCCCAGGCCCGCGCGAACGCCTCCTGCACGGCGTCCTCGGCCTCGAACGGGCTGCCGAGCAGGCGGTAGCAGTAGCCGGTCAGCTCCACCCGATGCTTCTCCAGGTCCACCCGGCACACGGTAAACTGGCCCCGGCGCCCCTCGACCCCTCGGTGCAGCCCACTTCCGCGTGGCACGACCGCGTGAACGCCCCGCTCGCCCCGCCGAAGCCCCGAGGAGTCACCGTGCCGCGCACGTTCACCAGTTCCCCGGTCCGCGACCTGCTCGCCCTCACCAGCCGCCCCGAGGTGATCTCGTTCGCGGGCGGCCTGCCCGCGCCCGAGCTGTTCGACGTCGACGGCCTGCGCGCCGCGTTCGACCGGGCGCTGTCCCGCAGGACCCTCCAGTACGCGCCCACCGAGGGCGACGCGGACCTGCGCGCCCTCGTCGCCGCCCGGATGACCCGCCGCGGCCTGCCCACCACCGCCGCCGCCGACCTGCTCGTCACCACCGGGTCGCAGCAGGCGCTGACGCTCGTGGCGACCGCGCTGCTGGAACCGGGCTCGGTCGTCGCCGTCGAGGAACCCACCTACCTCGCCGCGCTCCAGTGCTTCCGGCTCGCGGGCGCGCGGGTCGTGCCCGTGGCGGGCGACGAGCACGGCCTGGACCCGGCGGCGCTGGCCGAGGTCGTCGAGCGGGAGCGGCCCGAGCTGCTCTACCTCGTGCCGACGTTCGCCAACCCCACCGGCCGCACGATCGACGCCGGGCGGCGCGCCGAGATCGCCGCCGTCGCCGACCGGCACGGCCTGTGGGTGGTGGAGGACGACCCGTACGGCGAGCTGCGGTTCCGCGGCGAACCGGTGCCCCCGCTGGCCTCGTTCAGCGACCGCGTCCTGCACCTGGGCAGCTTCTCCAAGACCGGCGCGCCCGGCCTGCGGCTCGGCTGGCTGCGCGCGCCCGAGTCGCTGATGCGCACGCTGGTGATCGTGAAGCAGGCCGCCGACCTGCACACCTCCGCCCTCGACCAGGCCGCCGCCGCCGTCTACCTCGGCGCGCGCGACCTGGACGAGCACGTGCGCGGCCTGTGCGCCGCCTACCGCGAGCGGCGGGACGCGATGGTGTCGGCGCTGCCGTCGACCACGCCCGACGGCACCCGGTGGACCGACCCGGACGGCGGCATGTTCGTGTGGCTGACCCTGCCCGGCGACGTCGACACCGCCGAGCTGCTGGTGGGAGCGTTGGAGCGGGACGTGGCGTTCGTGCCCGGCGCGCCCTTCCACGCCGGTGAGCCGGACCGGGCGACGATGCGGCTGTCGTTCACCACGAACACGCCGGACGACATCGCCGAGGGGATGCGCCGGCTGGCGACCGTGCTGCGGTAGCCGGACCCGGTTCCCCGGCCCTCCGGTCCCGGTTCCCGGCCCGCCGTTCCCCGGTCCGGCCCGCTCCGGGGAACCGGGGGCGGCAGGTCGGGCGGCGTCGCGGCCCGCGCGCGGCGACCCCGCCCGGCGGCGGCGACCTAGCTTCGCCCCATGACAGAACCGCTCCCGAAGTCCGGCCCGCGCCGCGTGGTCGTCGCGCTCGGTGCGCTCGTCGTGCTCCTGATCGGCGCGTCGGTGCTGGCGATCACGCTGTTCGCCGGTGCGCGCGACGACCGCGACCTGGAGTCCCAGCGCCTGGACCAGCTGTCGGCGACCCGGTCCGAGGCGGAGGGCCGGCTGGCGGACACGACGGCGTCGATCGACGAGCTGGGCGACGGGATCGCCCGCCTGCAGGCCGAGAACGCCGAGCTGCACAAGTGCGCCGACCCGGCCAAGGACTCCATCATCGCCGCGCGGGACGACGACGACGCGGCGCTGGGCCCCGCCGTGGACCGCGCCTCGGACAACTGCTGAACGAGGGGAACCGCACATGACCACGTCCGAACCCGCCCAGCAGTCCCAGCCCACCGACGAGCACCCCGCGCGACCGCCGCAGTCCCCGGTCCACCCGGAGACCTACCCGCAGCCCGCCCCGCACCAGCCCGCCCCGCCGGCCGCTGTTTTACCTGCCGCCGCTCCGCCGGCCGCCTTCCCGCCGCCGGCCGCCCCGTCGCCGCCCGCCGCCCCGTCCCGCGCGCCGGTCGTCGTGCTCACCGCGCTGGCCGTCGTGTTCGCGGTCGTCGCCGCCGTGTTCACCGTGCTGCACGCCAACACCGGCGACGACCGCGACCGGCTCACCGCGGCCCGGCAGGAGGAGGAACGCCTCCTCTCCGGCGTGCGGGCCGGGCAGGACGAGGCCGACCGGGCGCTGGAGGACAGCCGCTCCCGCCACGCCACCCTGACCTCCGAGCACGACGTGCTCACCCGGTGCGTCGACGCCGCCAAGGCGTACTTCGACCTGCCGCCCGTCGAGTCGCCCGAGTCGTCACGCCTGTTCGCCATCATGTACGACGTCTGCCCGGAGGTCTGACTCCCGCGCCGCCTGCACGCCGCGGACCGCCAGCCGGTCCGCGCGCTCGTTCTCCGGGTGCCCGGAGTGGCCCTTCACCCAGTGCCACTCGACGTCGTGCGGCGTGAGCGCGACGTCGAGGCGCTGCCACAGGTCGACGTTCTTCACCGGCTGGCGGGCGGAGGTGAGCCAGCCGTTGGACTTCCACTTCGCCATCCACGACAGGACGCCGTTGCGGACGTAGGTGCTGTCGGTGTAGATCCGCACGGTGGACGGCCGCTTCAGCGTCTCCAGCGCCCGGATCGGCGCCATCAGCTCCATGCGGTTGTTGGTGGTGGCCGAGGACTCACCGCCGAACAGGTCGCGCTCGTGCTCCCCGTACCGCAGCACCGCGCCCCACCCGCCCGGCCCGGGGTTCCCGCTGCACGCCCCGTCGGTGTAGATCTCCACCACCCGCTCCACGCGCCAGAACATACCGGGGCGTTCGTCGGCAGCTGATCAGCCGAGAGCGGACCCCACTACCGCCGCCCGTCGCCGGCGTGCACGGTGTGCGGTGTGGACCTGGGATTCAGGGGAGAGGTGGCGGCCCTCTACCGCCGGTACCGCCGCGGCTACCCGCCGCCGGTGGTCGACGCGCTGGTGGCCGCGTTCGCCCTCACGCGCGACGACGTCGTGGTCGACCTGGGCTGCGGCACGGGCCAGTTGGCCGTGCCGCTGGCGGGCCGGGTGCGCGGCGTGGTCGGCGTGGACCCCGAACCGGACATGCTCGCCGAGGCCCGCGCCGCCGCCGGCGACCTGCCGAACGCGACGTGGGTGGTCGGCTCGGACGCGGACGTGCCCGCGCTGCGCGCGGTCCTGGGCGCGGGGACGGTCGGCGCGGTCACCATCGGCCAGGCGCTGCACTGGATGGACCGCGAACGCCTGTTCGCCGAGCTGGCGACCCTGGTGCGGCCGGGCGGGGGCGTCGCCGTGGTCACCAACGGCACCCCGCTGTGGCGGCAGGGCAGCGCGTGGTCGCGGGCGCTGCGGGCGTTCCTGCACGACCACCTGGGCCTGGGCGGCGACCGCGCGTGCGGCACGGACGACGAGTCGCAGCGGCACTACGCCGCCGACCTCTCCGCCGCGGGCTACGCCGTCGCCGCGACCACCGTCGAGTACACCGCGCCCCTGACCGCGGACGACATCGCGGGCGGCGTGCTGTCCGCGCTCCCGGTGGACCGCCTGCCACCCGACCGGGCCGCCTTCACCGCCGCCGTGATGGACGCCGTGGCCCCGCACGCGCCGTTCACCGAGGACGTGCGCGTCGCCGTGCTGACGGGTCGGCGGGGCTGACAGGGCGACGGGGCTGACAGGGCGGCGTCCGGGCTCCCGGCTCACACGCCGATCGGCGCGGGCAGCCGGTCGAGCGCGTCCAGCGCCGCCCGCACGGTCCCCGGCGCGGCGGGCAGCAGGGGCAGGCGCACGGCGGGCGTCGGGATGCGGCCCAGCGCGTGCAGCACGCCCTTGACCACGGTCGGGTTGGGTTCGGCGAACAGGGCGTCCGACAGCGGCGCGAGGGCGTTGCCCAGGGCGCGGGCCCTGGCCGGGTCGGTGCGCCAGGCCGTCACCAGGTCGGCGAACCCGGCCGTGACGACGTTGGCCGACGCCAGGACGCCGCCCTGCGCGCCCATGGCCAGCAGCGGCGAGATCACCAGGTCGTCGCCGCCGAGGACGGCGAAGCCCGCCGGCGGGTCGGCGAGCAGCGCCACGGTGTCGGCGTCGATCCCGCCCACCGCGTGCTTCACGCCGACGACGCCGGGCACGGCGGCCAGGTCGCGCAGCGCGCCCACCGACAGCCGCTGACCCGTCCGGTACGGGATGTTGTAGACGACCAACGGGACCGGGCTGAGCGAGGCCAGGTGCGCGAAGTGCGCCACCACGCCCGCCTCGCCCGGCCGCACGAACGGCGGCACGGTCGCCAGCGCGGCGGTCACCACCGCGGGGTCCAGCGCGGTCAGCGCCTCGGCCGTGCTCGCGCCGACCGTCAGCGGCACGCCCCGCTCCCGGCACACGCCCGCGACGAGGTCCACCACGGCCCGCCGCTCGACCTCGGTCAACGACCCCGGCTCACCGGTCGTGCCGAGCGCCACCAGGCCGGACGCGCCCTCGTCCAGCACGTCCCGCGCCAACCGCTCCAGGGCGTCGAGGGCGACGCGGCCGTCCACGTCGAAGGGCGTGATGAGCGGCACGTGCACACCGGTGAGGGTCATGGCGTCCAGCGTCGGCCACCCGATCCGTAAGGTCCAGTTCGCATCCGTGACGAGAACCGTAAGCTCACCTGATGCTCGACGTGCGCCGGCTGAGCCTGCTCTGCGACCTCGCCCGCCTCGGCACGATCGCCGCCGCGGCCCGCGCCAACGCCTACACGCCGTCCGCCGTCTCCCAGCAGCTGTCCGCGCTGGAGCGGGAGGCCGGCGTGCCGCTGCTGGAGCGCACCGGCCGCGGCGTCACCCTCACCACCGCCGGCCGCGTCCTCGTCGAGCACGCCGAGTCCGTCCTGGCCGCCCTCGAACGCACGTCCGCGGCCCTGGCGGCGGTGTCGACCGGCCTGTCCGGCCCGCTGCGCATCGGCGCGTTCCCCACCGCCGTGCGCACGTTGCTGCCCACCGCGCTGGTCGCGCTGGGCGAGGAGCACCCCGGCCTGGAGCTGATGGTGACCGAGCTGGACCCGGTGGACGTGCCGGCCGCCCTGCGCGACCGCCGCCTCGACGTGGGGCTGCTCAACGACTACGACGTGGTACCGGTCGTGCCCGACCCGTCCCTCGACTCCGTGCCGCTGCTGGAGGAGACGGTCTACCTGGCCGTGCCCGCCACCGCGCCGTGCACCGCCGACCCGCTGCACGCCGCCCGCGACGCCGACTGGATCATGGCCGCCCCCGGCACCCTCTGCCACACCGCGACCACCCTGGTGTGCCGGGCCGCCGGCTTCGCCCCGCGCGCCCGCCACCACGCGGACGACTTCACCACCGTCCTGGCCCTGGTGGCCGCCGACCAGGGCGTCTCGCTCGTGCCCCAGCTGGCCGCCGAACGCCCCCCGCCGGGCGTCCGCCTGGTCCCCCTGCCGACCCGCCGCAGGACCCGCGTCGCCCACCGCCGCGGCGCCGCCGCCCACCCGGTCACCGCGGCCTGCGTGACGGCCCTGCGCGACTCGGTGGCCGCGTTCCTGCGCCGCTGACCCGTGCGACCGGCGGGTGCACGAGGATGGACCGGTGAAGTGGACGCGTGCGGTGGGGCACCTGCGGGACCTGGCGGAGAAGTGCGACGAGCTGGCGGAACAGGCGAACCCGGTCTACCGGCTGCGGGTGGTGCGGCTGTGGGCCGTCGGGGACGTCCTCGGCGGGGTCCGCGACATCGACCGGCTCACCGTTGCCCTGGAGGTCGACCTCCCCGCCGACGAGGTGCCGTGGCTGAGCGAGCCGGTCGGCGCGGGGCACTGGGCCCACGCCACCCGCGTCGCCACGAACCCGATCACACCGCTGTGGCGTTCGACCCGCGCCCCCGTCTGGAACCACCGCGTCGACCGCCCCGCACTGCTGTGGGACGCGGCGACCGGCGTGGCGGAGGAGACCCTGGCGGCGCTGGCCGAGGGGCGCGGCGAGCAGGTCCGCACCCCCGCGCCGAGCCCGGACGACCTGCGCGCCCGCCTGGAGGACGAGCTGGCCGTGAGCCTGCGCGCCCTGCGCGGCCGGACGCGCGGCTACGAGGAGGCGCGCTGGCGCCCCGGCAAGCTCGACCCCGTCGCGGACGACCTCTGGCGCTCCGCCGACGGCTACCTCGACGTCCTGGACGCGCTCGCGGGCACCCCCTGACCCCGGCGGCCTTCGGTCGACCGGCCGGCGGGCCCGTGGTGGAGGAGAGGTGCACCCGGCTTCCTCCCGGGAACAGCGAGTCGCTTCGACGGTGAACACGCCGCCGGCTGTCGTTCGTGGGGCGATGCCCAGGCGCGGGCAGTGGGCTACCGCCGTGCCGCTGTGGCGCCGTGCCGCTGTGCCTATCGGCGCACGGCCCCGCCCGGAACCACCGCGTCGAACGTTCCGCCCCGGTGTGGGATTCGGGGAGCGTGGTCGTCGAGAACGCGTTGGCGGAGGGGCATGGTGACCGGCCCCGGCCGTCCGAGATAGTGACCGCATGAACACGGGTGATCGCCACCGCGTGCGTGGAGCAGCCGCTGACTCCTTGGCGGCAGAGTTCGAGAACTGGGCCGCCGCGCACGGCCTCGACGCCGACCACTTCGTGGTGGAGGCGGCGTTGGAGTGGCGCGTTTCGGGGGATGGCGATCCCGCCCGGTGGACTGCCGAGGACATCCGGGAGCTGTTGGTCGAGTGGTTTCCCCGCAAGGTGACCATGAGCCGGTCCGAGTGGCCGGGAACGTTGTCGACGCTGCACAGCTGGGTTGATTTCCTGGCGGTCGCGCCGATCGACCGGCCGGGCGATCCGGCCGCGTTGCACGCGGTGATCGACCAGGTCGCCCCGGTCTTCTTCGAGAGGATGGCCGACGAGCGCAACTACGGGTTGGGGAAGTTCTGGGCGACGCGCATGATCGAGCAGGGCGTCGACCCGCAGGACGGTGAGGGTGTTCGCCGCTTCGTGGCGGCGGCCCAGGCCGGCGAGGTCGACTACGACCAGGACGTCCTGGCCGAGATCGTGCGGCGCGGTGCGTTCGACGGTGGGGTCGACCTGGTCGACCTCGGCTTCGACGAGGGTGTGGGGCGTCAACTGCCGCCGGTGGTCCTGCCCCCCGAGCAGGACCTGGCCGCCATGGCGGGTGGTTCGGCCCTGGTGACCCGGCTCCGCGCGGTGGTGGCGTGGGTGGGGGCGGGGCGCGCGTTGACGGCGACCAAGCGCCTGCGCGTCACCGACGCCCGTGAGCTGGCCGGGCTGCTGGGTGTGGACGAGCCCTTCCTGGAGCGGGCACGGAGCAGCGCCGACCTGCCGCAGGTGTCGCTGCTGGTCGAGTGGGCCAGGGCGGTCCGCGTGCTCCGGGTGGTCAAGGGCCGGTTGGTGCCGGTCAAGAGCGCGGTCGGACTGCTCGACCGACCGCTGGACCTGTGGCGGCGGGCGTACGCGGCCCTCCCGGGGTTGGGGCACGTGTTGTGCGCGCCCACCAGCTACTACGAAGCTCCTTCCCCGCTCGGGGAGTCCCTGCCCGAGGTGGCGCCCGAACTGCTGCTGGACCTCTACACCGCGGGCGGGACGCCGTTGCCGGTGGAGTTGCTGGTCCGGAACGTCCGGAACCTGCTTTCCGAGCTGTTCGACTTCGGCGTCGGCGGGCTCTTGGTGGACTTCCGCGAGCTGATGTGGCGCAGGGACCTCGACAACGTGCTCACGGCGCTGGAGACGTTGGGAGCGGTGGAGGAGGTGGCCGCGGAGTCGTGGGAACTGGACGAGGTCGCCGAGCTGTCCGGTGAGGAGAACCCCGATCCGAGGCTCGTGAAGTTGACCCCGCTGGGGTTGTGGGGTGTGCGGGAGGTGCTGTTGGCGGAGGGCTTCGACGCACCCACGGCCGAGGAGCTGGCCGAACGGCCGCTGGACCAGGTGTGCGAAGCCTTGCGGCAGGCGGCGCCCGAGCTGGTCGAGTCGGTGTTGGCGGGCTGGGTCGGGGCGAGGGGGACCGCTGAGGCGGCGGCCGGGTTGGCGGAGTGCTGCGCGGCCGGGCCGTCGCCGTCAGCTCGCCTGCTGGCCTGGTCGGCGTTGCACCACACGGGCGCGTCAGGCGTCGAACAGGCCCGCCGCTTGCGCGCCACCGGCGGAGTGCCGGGGGCCGTGGCCACCGAGTGGCTGGTCCGCCACGGCGAGCTGGCCCCGAGCGCCGCGCGGAAGCACGAGGTGGTCCTCGCGCTGGCCGAGAACCTCGCCGCCAGGCACGAGCACGGCCTGCTGGTCGAAGAGCTGACCGGGCACCCGCTCGACGACCAGCTCGGCTTCGTCCGAGCGCTGGCCGACGCCGACCACCCCGACCGGTACGACATGCTGTCCACCATCTCCGAGCACCACCCGGACCGGGGCGTCGCCGCCGGGGCACGCGCGATCCTCGCCAACCGGGCCGGAGGGGCGGCAGGCACCCACCCGCGCTGACGCCCTCGGTCGATCGCGTCGGCAGGCGGTGGTCTCCGACCGTCCGCTCACCAGCCCTGCGAACGCCACTCGTCCAGGTGAGGCCGTTCACGCCCCAGGGTGGTGTCGTCCCCGTGACCCCGGTACACCCAGCTATCATCGGGCAGGCACGTCGAAGATCTGGGAACGGCGAATCACACCAACGGTGAACACGGCGCCATCACGGTCGCGCGGTTTCCCACAGCGCCGCGATGGGCAGTGACACCAGTCGGTCGCCGAAGCTGATACCCCCCTGGCGTCCGGTGTGGAAGACGACGCCCAGCGAGAACTGGTCACCCAGCAGGTCTCGCAACGTGGCCAGTCCCCGGAAGTCCTCGCCGGTGACGGTGTCCTTCGCCTTGGCCTCGATGCCGACCACGTGGCCGTCGTCGCGCTCCAGGACCACGTCGACTTCCGCGCCTCCGCTGACTCGCCAATGGTGCAAGCGAACCGCTGTTTCGCTCCAGGTGGCGTGTTTCGCCAACTCGTTGACGATGAACGTCTCGACGAGCGGACCGCGCGCCGGAGCTACCGGCTTCGCCAGGGACTCGGGCGAGACGCCCAGCATCGATGCGGCCAAACCGGTGTCCGTGAGGTGCAGTTTGGAGTGCTTGACGACTCGCGCCGTCAGGTTCCGGGACCAGACCGGGAGCCTGTGGACCAGGAAGACCGCTTCGAGGAGTTCGATGTAGCGGTTCACGGTGGTGCGGTGCAGACCGGTCTTGCTCGATGTGTTGACGCTGTTGTGCTCCTGGGCGGTGATCGAGGCGAGGTAGGCGAGCAGGGCGGTGATGGCGCTCGGTTCGTTGACCCTGGCCATCTCCCGGATGTCGCGTTCCGCGATCGCCTGCACGTAACTGCGGAACCACGTGCGCCGGGCGCGAGCGGTCTTCATCAGCGCCGGCTCGGGGAACCCGCCTCGACACAGGCGCTCGAAGTAGCCGAGCCGATCCACAGCGGTTGGCGGGAACGCCCTCAACGAACCCGGATCGTCGAACGCGATGTCGATGAAGCTCTCGAACCTGCCCTCGAACTCGCCTTGCGAGAACGGCCACACGTCCACGACCGCGCCGCGCCCCGCGAGCGACTCGGACAGGCTCGGAGTGGCGAGGAAGCGCGTGGATCCGGCCAGGACGTAGCGACCTGGTGCGGGTGCGGAGTCGACCTCGGCCTTTATCGCGCGCACGAGTGCGTCACCGGCTCGCTGGACCTCGTCGATGAACCGCGGCTCCTCACCACTGGTCACGAAGGCCAACGGATCGCTGACCGCCGCTTGCAGCAGTTGCTCGTTGTCGAGGTTGAGCAGTGTTCCGCCGCGCTCCTGTCGCATGTGCCTGAGCAGGGTGGTCTTACCCGCTTGGCGTGGTCCGTTGAGGATGACGACCCTGAAGGTCGAAAGGTACTCCTCGGCCACTGTGCTGCAAGCGCGCATCAGGTCGGTGTCGGTCATCTGCCCTCAGCAGGGGATTGTCGTGGCACGGCAGGCTGACCGTACACCTCGCCACGCGCTGGACCGACAGTTCACAGCACACCGGATCGACATTTGGCGACAGGTCGAACCGACATATTACCGATCTTGAGAGCGACGCGGGCGCTCCCCGGTCCGTGTGGCTCCGCCTGCGGGGAGCGCCGGGCGAGGAGGCAGCCGCGTCCTGCGGACGGGCAGTACACCCGGCTAGAACAGCAAGCCGCACCAGCGGACAGCGGGATCAGCACTTCAGCGTGCGGCAGCGCCACGATCGGCTGTCTCTCGACCCGACTCGATCACAGGCGCGCCATGTCGACTCCGCTCGGACCGGGCAGCCGTGCGTGTCCTCCCGGTCAAGTGGTCGAGCACGGGCATCAGAGGTCGGATGGCGCCCGGCGCGTCACGTGCTCGATGTGGTGCGACGTGGCGATGGCTATCCAGCGGGGCACGGTGCCCGCGGTTCTTCCGCCCCCTCGCCTGCAACGGGTCAACTCGTGGTCACCCCACGAGAAGTCCCTGCCGGCGAACTCCGGCCGTGCCAGAAGCTCTTCCGCCAAGGCGGTGAAGGCCTCGACGGCCGCACCCTGCACCGGCTTGCCGTCTTCCCTGGCGAGTTGTCTGCGCAGCGCGACCGTGGAACCCGGAGCCGTGTAGTAGAGGTACGGGTTGACGGTTCTCGGGCCCGGGTCCCCGCCTTCGGGTGGCACCGGGTGAACCACGCCGTAGTCCCCGTAGTTCACCGCCCTGCCCACCTGCTCGGCGACCGCAAGCCACAGAGGTACTTCGGGGCGTTGACGGGTAGTCGTGGCGAAGCTGTTCCGGCCGGCCGGGATCGAACCGGCCAGCAGCGTCGTCGACGACGGCCCGATGCCCTCGACGATCGTGCCGATCAGCCGTGCGGCCCGTGCCACGTGGGCGGGTTGCACGGTCTCGACGAAGCCGAGGTCGATCACGGCGTGCAGGTGCCCCGCCTCGACGCCGGTCCGGCTGACGACGCGCCGGAGCCGGTCGACGATCTCCGCCGGCGGGGTGGCGACCCCGCGCACCCGCACCACGACGTCCCGCGGCCGGTGTTGTCGGAGTAGGGAGATCGTCCTGAGTTCGTCGTCCGTCGCCGAGTCGGCCACGACGGGGATCAACGCGGTGACGTCGAGCGCCAGAAGCCCGAGCTCGTCGTGCAGCGTGTTCTCGATCTGCTTGTCGAGGAATTCCAACGGGCCGCCCGGCTGGCGGGCCAGCGAACTGGTCGCGCTGAGCAGGTGCGCGTCGATCCACAGTGGTTTGTCGTGCGCTGCCGCGTCCACCGCGGCTCTGACGAGCGCGGGCAGGAGTTGCCCTCTTTCCGCCACTCCGACGGAGTCCAGCAATTCCACGAGGATCGCCGGTCGTGACTCGGGGTTCGCCGGAAGGTGGTGGAGCGCGTCGAGTTCACCTTTTTTGCTCTTCAACGCGATCAATGGGGTGAAGGGCATCGCGTGACTCCCTGCCGAAGAGCGCCTGTGGTCGCAAGCCGGGCAACTTCGATCCTGGGAGTTCGACCGGTCCGCTGACACCTGCCGATCGGGTGATCTTCGGCTCTCGCTCTCGCGCTGAGGGCCCGGTGACCCGTGTGGGATACAGGCGACCGCACAAGTGCGGTCAAGCCACGCGCCTGTCGGTGGTGGTGACGACCCGGTTTCCGGAGATCGCGGTGCTCGTGGTGCACGGCAAGCGTGAGTCCCGGCCGCCGAACAGGGCATTGCCGGTGCGGGTAGGTGGGATCGCGACGACCGGTACCGGCCGAACGTCCCGGTGGTCTGCGTTGTCCACGACCCTGAAGCTGGCACCCCCCACTGGGCGAACGCCACCGCGCAGTTGCGAAACGCGAGTCGATTCGGTGACGAACTCAAATCGATCCGGGTTCCCCGCGAGCCGGTGCTGGCCGACGACGCGCTGCCCGAATTTGTCGACGAACTCCGCCTCCACCTCTTCTCGCGTACCGATCTCATTCACGCCCTGGCTGATCACGTCGGTGCCGACGCGAAGTCCACGACTACGTGGCCCACTTCACCGACAATTCCGATTCCCTGGTGGTGACCGACTACGGCGAGGCGGCCTGGGGGAGGGAGGCAGGATGGTGGACTACTTCTTGAAACACCACGACACCCCTGGTCGTGTGGTCTCGACCCTGGACGAGCGGATGTGGTGCGATTGTGTGCGGCCGCGAGCGCGTGGTGGCGCAAGGCGCCGGCGCGGAAGGGCTGAGCGAAGCAGATCGTGAAGGTGGACGGGCTGCCGGTTTCCACCGAACAGCCCGTCTGTCGGCTCACCAGCCGCGCGAACGCCACTCGTCCAGGTGAGGACGTTCAGCCCCCAGGGTGGTGTCGTCCCCGTGACCCGGGTACACCCAGGTGTCATCCGGCAGCACGTCGAAGATCCGGGACGACACATCGGAGATCAACGACGTGAAGTCCTCCGGCGACGTGGTCCTGCCCACACCACCCGGGAACAGGGAGTCCCCGGTGAACAGGTGGGGGTGGCCGGTCGGGTCGCGGTACAGCAGGGCGATCGACCCCGGGGTGTGGCCGCGCAGGTGGATCACCTCCAGCGGTACCTCGCCGACCCGCACCGCGTCACCGTGCTCCACCAGGAAGTCCGGCGGGATCGGGAGCACGCCCGCGTCCGCGGCGTGCGCCACCGTGTTCGACCCGTTGGCCCCCGCCACCGCGCCCAGGGCGCCCCAGTGGTCCGCGTGCTGGTGCGTCGTCACGACCGTCTTGAGCCTGGGCCGGTTCAGCGAGTGGCCCACCAGGTCGGACAGGCGTTCCGGGTCGGCGGCCGCGTCGACCAGCAGCGCCTCGTTGGTCGCCCG
The DNA here is from genome assembly GCF_051756985.1 of Saccharothrix sabaoui. Taxonomy (NCBI): domain Bacteria; kingdom Bacillati; phylum Actinomycetota; class Actinomycetes; order Pseudonocardiales; family Pseudonocardiaceae; genus Saccharothrix; species Saccharothrix sabaoui. The sequence continues at coordinate 9,609 of NZ_JBPKJK010000126.1, read as the reverse complement.
GCAGACGAGGAGGTAGGCGTTGTTGTCCATCGGTCCGACGGAGATCTTCGTGATGGTCAGCGCGTCCAGGGTGCGCCGCGCGGCGGGCCCGCCCGGCTCCACGTGCCCCGTGTAGTCCTCAAGTACGTCCACAGCGGCCGACGGTAGCCGACCCACGCCCTTCAGGGTCCCCACAGGTGCCTCCCCTAGGGTTGGCGCCGCGCCCCGCCGCACCGCCGATGTCGTCTGAATAGGGTTTTCCCACCTCGTGCCTACTAGCGCGCCCACCACCCGCCGGATCAACTGGGACGTCCTGCGCATCGCCGCCGTGCTGTGCGTCCTCCTCCAGCACGCGACCCACGCCGGACCGTCCGTCCACCCCGAACTCGGCGACCCCGTCTTCGCCTTCGGCCTGGAGTTCGGCGCCAGCGCGCTGGTGGTGATCTCCGCCTTCTTCGCCTGCGCCTCGCTGGCCAAGGGCGCCCCGGCGCGCTTCCTGCGCCACCGCCTGGCCCGCCTGCTGCCCGCCTACGTCGTGGCCGCCGTGGTCACCTACCTCGTGCTGCGCCACGTCGCGCCGGCGGGCTGGAGCCACCTGGAGCCGCGCGACCTGCTGTTCAACGCCCTGATGCTCCAGAACTGGTTCCCCGGCGTCCGCCTGGTCGACTTCTCCTACTGGACGCTGCCCGTGCAGGTCACGGGGTTCGTCGCGGGCGCGCTGCTGGTCTCCCGGGTCCGCGGCGGCGGGGTCAAGGCGATGCTGTGGGCGCTGGTCCTCGGCCCCCTGGTGGCGCGCGGGTGGACCGGGGACCCCGGTCTCGTCCGCACCCTCTACGACGGCCTCGGCGTGCACCGCGGCCAGCTGTTCGCGATCGGCGTCGGCATCTGGCTGTGGGCGCGCGGCAGGCTGGGCGACACGCACCTGTTCGCCCTGCTCACGGCCGCGCTGCTGGCGCAGGCGGTGCACAGCGCGGACCTGCCGTCGACCATCGGGCTCGGCGTGCTGCTGATCGCGGTGTGCGCGGCGGCGGGCGGCCCGGACTGGGACGTCGCGCCGGTGCGCGCCCTCGCCCGACCCATCCGGTGGTTGGCGGGCATCTCCTACGGCGTGTACCTGGTCCACCAGGAGATCGGCTACGTGGTCATGGCGAAGGTCGCCCCCCTCGGCCCGTGGGCCGAGCTGGCGGCGTTCACCGGGACCGCCGTCGTCCTCGGCTGGCTGCTGACGCGGTTCGTGGAGCGGCCGGCGCACCGCGCGCTGACCGCGAGCCCGAACGGGCCGGTGCTCGCGGGCCTGGTGCTCAGCGCGCGGCTGCACGCCGCCGGGACCCAGGTCGTTCAGAGCCACCTGGGCAGCGTCGGGGCCGTGCCGGTCAACCGCGCCCCGCTCTGGCGGCCGGTCAGCCACCCGAGCACGTCCGCCGCGTCGCCGCTCACGGCCACCGGGTCGGCGCCGGCCGCGGTGAGCGCCCAGCTGCGCTGACGGCCGTCCGGGAACACCGCCTCGACGCGCAGCGGCGGCACGTCCGACCGGTTCGCGTACTGGCCCGCCGCGTCGGCCAGCAGGTGGTCGAGCACGTCCTCCGGCAGGTCGCCGAACCCGACGCCGCGGTCGAGGTCGACCAGGTGCACCCACAGCTCGCGCACCCGCAGCCACGGCACGCGGCACGCGGGCATCGGCGCGCCGGTGCCGGGGTGCGCGAGCAGGTGGTCCCAGGCGCTGTCGGGCAGCTCACCGCCCGCCGTGGCGAACCTCTCGCACGCCGCGTCCAGGTCGGCGCGGAGCAGCTGCGGCAGGCGGCCCGCGCCCTCCTCGATGTCCGCGTCCCGGTCGGCCCGGCTCGGGTACATCAGGTGCTCGACACCCGTCTTGGCCCAGGTCAGGAGGTTGACCAGGGCGTCGGCGTTGCGGGCGAGGTGGGTCACGACGTGCGCCCGCGTCCACCCCGGCAGCAGGCTCGGACCGCGCAGGGCGCGCTGGTCGAGCGCCGCGACGACCTCGTACACCGCGTCGGTGGCCCGCTCCGCGGCGGCCAGCCCGGCCTTCGCGTCGCGGACCGGCGCGGAGTGCTCGCGCGGCGCGGGTACGCTCGTCTGGGCGGATCGGACCTGGGCGGCATCAGCGGAGCTCATGGGCACCTCATCCCGGCGTCATGCGGCCGAACGGCCTATCGCCCCAGCGTAGGGGCGTCGTCTACCCACCGGTAGAGCCGTTGGCGCACGATCGTGGGAGAGCCGCCACCGCGTTTTTGTCGGTGGGCCCACCTAGCATGGTCCGAGCCCTCCCCGACAGACCCCGGCCCGGTGGTCCGATACGCTTTTCGAACGTCTGTTCGGGGGATGGTCAACTTCGAAGGGAACATGCTGTGGCCGACCGGCTTGTCGTTCGCGGGGCGCGCGAGCACAACCTGCGAGGGGTGGACCTCGACCTGCCGAGGGACAGCCTCATCGTGTTCACCGGGCTGTCCGGCTCGGGCAAGTCCAGCCTCGCCTTCGACACCATCTTCGCCGAGGGGCAGAGACGCTACGTCGAGTCGCTCTCGGCGTACGCGCGGCAGTTCCTCGGCCAGATGGACAAGCCGGACGTGGACTTCATCGAGGGCCTCTCGCCCGCGGTGTCGATCGACCAGAAGTCGACCAGCCGCAACCCGCGCTCCACCGTGGGCACCATCACCGAGGTCTACGACTACCTGCGCCTGCTCTACGCGCGCGCCGGCAAGGCGCACTGCCCGCAGTGCGGCGAGGCGATCAGCAAGCAGACGCCGCAGCAGATCGTGGACCAGGTCCTGGCCATGGAGCAGGGCACGAAGTTCCAGGTGCTGGCCCCGGTCATCCGCGGCCGCAAGGGCGAGTACGTCGACCTGTTCTCCACGCTCCAGTCGCAGGGCTACTCCCGCGCCAAGGTCGACGGCGTCGTGCACGCCCTGGGCGAGGTGCCGAAGCTCAAGAAGCAGGAGAAGCACCACATCGCGGTCGTGATCGACCGGCTGAGCGTGAAGGCGAGCTCCAAGCAGCGGCTCACCGACTCGGTGGAGACCGCGCTGCGCCTGGCCGACGGCCTGGTCGAGCTGGAGTTCGTCGACGTGCCGGAGAACGACCCCGGCCGGGTGCGCGGCTTCTCCGAGAACCTGGCCTGCCCGAACGGCCACGCGCTGGCGATCGAGGACCTGGAGCCCCGGTCGTTCTCCTTCAACTCGCCCTACGGCGCGTGCCCCACGTGCACCGGCATCGGCGTGCGCAAGGAGGTCGACCCGGAGCTGGTCGTGCCGGACGACGAGCTGTCGCTCGGCGAGGGCGCCATCGCGCCGTGGGCCTCGGGCCAGACCGCCGAGTACTTCACCCGCCTGCTGGAGTCGCTGTCGCTGGCCGTGGGCTTCCGGATGGACACGCCGTGGCGGCAGCTCCCCGCGAAGGTGCAGAAGGCGGTGCTGCACGGCGTCGACGAGCAGGTCAACGTCCGCTACCGCAACCGCTACGGCCGCGAGCGCTCCTACTACGCCAACTTCGAGGGCGTGATCCCGTTCCTGGAGCGGCGGCAGGAGCAGACCGAGTCCGAGTACATGAAGGAGAAGTACGAGGGCTACATGCGGGAGGTGCCGTGCCCGGTGTGCCGGGGCACGCGCCTCAAGCCGGAGATCCTGGCCGTCACGCTGCACCACGCGACCAAGGGCGACAAGTCGATCGCCGAGGTCTGCAACATGTCGGTGGCCGAGTGCTCCGACTTCCTCGACGGGCTGCGGCTGGGCACGCGCGAGGCGATGATCGCGGGCGCGGTGCTCAAGGAGATCCAGGCCCGGCTGCGGTTCCTGCTCGACGTCGGCCTCAACTACCTGTCGCTGGACCGCGCCTCGGGCACCCTGTCCGGCGGTGAGGCGCAGCGCATCCGGCTGGCCACCCAGATCGGCTCCGGCCTGGTCGGCGTGCTGTACGTGCTGGACGAGCCGTCGATCGGCCTGCACCAGCGCGACAACCACCGGCTGATCGAGACGCTGACCCGGCTGCGCGACCTGGGCAACACGCTGATCGTCGTCGAGCACGACGAGGACACCATCCGCACGTCCGACTGGGTGGTCGACATCGGCCCCGGCGCGGGCGAGCACGGCGGCAAGGTCGTGCACAGCGGCCCGTACAAGGCGCTGCTGAAGAACAAGGAGTCGATCACCGGCGCGTACCTGGCGGGGCGCAGGGAGATCCCGATGCCCGCCACCCGCCGCAAGGTCGACAAGAAGCGGCAGCTGACCGTGGTGGGCGCGCGCGAGCACAACCTGCGCGGCATCGACGTGTCGTTCCCGCTCGGGTGCCTGGTGTCGGTCACGGGCGTGTCCGGCTCGGGCAAGTCCACGCTGGTCAACGACATCCTGGCGACGGTGCTGGCGAACAAGCTCAACGGCGCCCGCCAGGTGCCGGGCCGGCACACCCGGATCAAGGGCCTGGAGCACGTCGACAAGCTGGTGCAGGTCGACCAGTCCCCGATCGGCCGCACGCCCCGGTCCAACCCGGCGACCTACACGGGCGTGTTCGACCACATCCGCAAGCTGTTCGCGGCCACGACCGAGGCGAAGGTGCGCGGCTACCAGCCGGGCCGCTTCTCGTTCAACGTCAAGGGCGGGCGCTGCGAGGCGTGCGCGGGCGACGGCACCATCAAGATCGAGATGAACTTCCTGCCGGACGTCTACGTCCCGTGCGAGGTGTGCAAGGGCGCCCGCTACAACCGCGAGACGCTGGAAGTGCACTACAAGGGCAGGACGATCTCCGAGGTCCTCGACATGCCGATCGAGGAGGCCGCGACGTTCTTCGAGCCCATCAACGCCATCCACCGGCACCTGCGCACGCTGGTCGAGGTCGGCCTCGGGTACGTGCGGCTGGGCCAGCCCGCGCCGACCCTGTCGGGCGGTGAGGCGCAGCGCGTGAAGCTCGCGTCCGAGCTGCAGAAGCGGTCGACCGGCAAGACGGTCTACATCCTCGACGAGCCGACCACGGGCCTGCACTTCGAGGACATCCGCAAGCTGCTGGGCGTGATCAACGGGCTGGTCGACAAGGGCAACTCGGTGATCGTGATCGAGCACAACCTGGACGTCATCAAGACCTCCGACTGGCTGGTCGACATGGGCCCCGAGGGCGGTTCGGGCGGCGGCACGGTCGTCGCCGAGGGCACGCCGGAGCAGGTCGCCGCGGTGGCCGACAGCTACACGGGCGAGTTCCTGCGCACGGTGCTGCCGGCGACGGCGGCGGCGGGCTGAGCCCGCCGGTTCGGGAGGGCGTCGCGGGGGTAGTGGGACGGCATGGCGCTGAACCACTACCGCTTCCGCAGCACCTGGTCGCTCGACGAGGGGCCCGTGCCGGTCTACGACGTGCTCTCCGACCTCGCGGGCTACCAGGGGTGGTGGCGGGAGGTGCGCGGCGGACGGCGGGTGGCCGACGACGCCGCCGAGCTGCGCCTGCGGTCCCTGCTGCCCTACGAGCTGGTGGTGGTGCTGCGCCGGGACGTGGACGACCCGGCGGCGGGCGTGCTGCGGGCCGTGCTGTCCGGTGACATGGACGGCACGGCGACCTGGCGCATCGCGCCCGCGGGCACCGGGACGCGCCTGGTGTTCGAGCAGGAGGTCGAGGTGCGCAAGCCGCTGCTGCGCGCGCTCGCGCCGGTGGCCCGGCCGCTGTTCACCGCCAACCACGCGCTGATGATGCGCAGCGGCCTGCGCGGCCTGCGCGCCCGCCTGGCGGGGGAGCGGACCGGCTAGGCGGTGTCCCGCGGGTCGTTGTCGCAGCCGGGGGGCGATGGCGGTGGTGGTGGGTCCGGCCAGTTGCCCGCGGCGGGCACGATGGTGGGGTGCCCCGGACGTGGATCTGCGTACGACAGGTTCTGCTGACCCTCGGATTCCTGCTCGCCATCGTGGTGACCAGCGGCGGAGTGGCCTACAGCCACAGCTTCGGCTTCACCTGGCTCACCGTCCTGGTCTCGTTGCCCCTGCTGGTCGGCGCGTTCGCCAGCGTGATGGTGTGCTTCATCGGCGAGCATTCGCTGGATGTCGAACCGGAGTGGATCCTGCCGGTGGTGCTCGCCGCGGTCTGCCTGTTCTTCTACGCCCCGACCGGTCTGTCGCTCGCTTACCTGCACACGGCTGCGGATCGGGTGGCCGTCGTGGTCGTCGACGACCACGACGGCGACTCCGCTCCGGACACCGGCCGGAAGATCCGGGTCGCGGACGCCGGCACCGGCGCGGACCTCGGCGAGCTCGCCCACCACGCCGACCGGGACCTGCGGGTCGGCGACCGGCTGGAGGTCCTGGTCGATCCGCGGGGCCGGCTGCCGATGGAGGGCCCGGGGATGTCTCCCGAGGCGCGCACGTCGACCTACCTGTTCGCCGGCCCCGGGTTCGGCGTGATCTTCCTGGTCACCGGGTTGCGCATGCGCCGGGACCTGCGCCGCTACCGGCTCACCGGCTCCCGCATGCCGTTCGCGACGCCGGCGAAGGCGCGGGGCCCCGAACCCCGGCGGGAACCGACGGCGGACGACCCGGATGCGCCGAAGTCCGACCCGCCCGGACCCGACGGCGTGCCGAAGCGGGCTGATCGGGGGGACGGTGGTGGCTCCTCCGGCGGTGACCACGGCGACTCCGGCGGCGACTACGGCGGCGACTCCGGGGATTGAGCCGTCCGGGACGGGGCCGTCCCGTCTCGGCGAGTGGTCCACCGGCCGGGCTTGCGCGGCGGGCGACCACCGGGCCGGACCCACCATCGCCGCCGTCGTCCCCCGGCCGCGACAACGACCTGCGGGACACCGGCTAGGCCGGGTCCGCCGGTCGGCCGAGGTGGCGCACGAGGCGGGCCAGCTGCTCGGCGTAGCGCTCGGCGAACCCGGCCGACGCAGGGTCCTCGCCGGTGATCCGCCGCGCCGTCTTCGGCATGAACAGCGACGCCGAGGCCGCCGCCGTGAGCGCGAGCAGCAGGTGCGCGGGGTCGAGGTCGGCGGGGACCTCGCCGTCGGCCTGGCGCTGGCGCAGCGCCTCGACCTGACCGCGCAGGAAACCGTCGTCGGAGTCGCCGTCCCCGGGGGCTCCGGGGTCGCCGTCGTCCGAGACGTTCTCCCACACCATCAGGCGCGCCCAGTCGCGCTGCTCGTGCGCGGACAGCGCGAAACCGCGCACGACCTCGTCCAGCGGCCCGTCGGCGAGCTGCCCGCCGTTGTGGCGCCACCGGTCGGCCAGGGCCCGGTAGAGGCCCTCCTTGCCGCCGAAGTAGTACGAGATCAGCTGCTTGTTCACGCCCGCGCGCTCGGCGATGCCGCCGACGCGCGCCCCGGCGTACCCCTTGGCGCCGAACTCGGCCGCCGCCGCCTCCAGGATGCGCGCCCTGGTGCGTTCGGGGTCGCGCTTGCGCTCGGTGGCGTCGGGGGAGCGGCGTGGCACGCGCCCACGGTAGTCCATCGCCCACTGTCAACCACCTGTTTGACTCAATCAAACGTATGGTTGATAGTGGGCGTCATGGGGATTCACGTAGCGGTGATCGGTGCCGGGGTGGGCGGGTTGTGCCTGGCCCAGGGGTTGCGGCGGAACGGGGTGGAGGTGTCGGTGCACGAGCGGGACGCGACGCCGACCGACCGGGTGCAGGGGTACCGCCTGCACGTCAACCCGGTCGGCGCGCACGCCCTGCACGAGTGCCTGCCGCCGGCGCTGTGGGAGCGGTTCACCGCCGGCACGGGCCGGGGCGGCGGCGGGTTCGGGTTCCTCGACGAGCGGCTGCGGCGGCTGCTCGTCCTGGACGGGCGGGACGACGCGCCCGAGCGCGCCCACCACTCGGTGAGCCGGGTGGCGCTGCGCGAGGTGCTGCTGGACGGCCTGGGCGACGCGGTGGCGTTCGGCCGGCGGTTCACCCGCTACGAGCACGAGGGCGGCCGGGTGACCGCGCACTTCGCCGACGGCACGGCGGTGCGCTGCGACGTGCTGGTGGGCGCGGACGGCGCGCGGTCGGCGGTGCGGGCCCAGCGCCTGCCGCACGCCGCGCTGGTCGACACCGGCATCACCGCCGTGGCCGGTCGCCTGCCGCTGACCCCGGCGACCCGGGCGTGGCTGCCGCCGGACCTGCTGGCGCACGCGTGGTCCGTGGTGCCGCGGGCGGCGGCGGGGATGTTCCTAGCGCCGCACGAACTGGCCGACGACGGCTACCTGATGTGGGCCTTCGCCGCCCGTGACCTGGCGACCGCCGACGCGGGGGAGGTGCTCGGGCACCTCGCCGGCTGGCACCCCGACCTGGTGCGCCTGGTGCGGGACACGCCGCCCGGGGCGGTGGCGCACTGGCCGATCCGCACGTCGGTGCGGGTGCCGCCGTGGGAACCGTCGGCGGTGACGCTGCTCGGCGACGCGGTGCACAGCATGACGCCGATGCGCGGCACCGGGGCCAACACCGCGCTGCGCGACGCCCTGGCCCTGTGCCGCGCCCTCACCCCCCACGCCGCCCCGACCTCCCATGCCGCCCCGACCTCCCGCGGCACCCCGACCACCCGCGACCTGCTCGCCGCGATCGGCGCCTACGAGCAGGACATGCGCGAGCACGGCTTCGCCGCCGTCGAGGCGTCGCTGCGCAGCGCCCGCCAGTTCGTGTCCGGCCGGGGCCGGTCGGCGTTCCGGACCGCGCTGCGGGCGTTCCAGGCGGTGCCGCCGCTCAAGCGGGCGGTGTTCCGGGAGCACGGCGAACGCTGAAGGTCCCGGCCGGGGATTTTCGCCGAAGATCCTTGTGAACCACCCCCGGGTGACATCCGTGTCGGGTGCATCGGTTGCCGCGACGGGACGCGGGCGATCACCCAGGGGAGGTCCACCATGATCCTCACTCGTGCGGTTGCGCTCGGGGCGGCGGCCCTGCTCGGCACCGTCCTGCTCGGCGCGTGCGGCCGGGTCGCGGCACCCACCCCGGGCACGGCGGTCCAGGCGGCGGGCGACGGGCTGGACGTGCGGCGGTTCGCCGGGGCGGCGGAGCTGGCCACCGCCGTCGTGCCGGAGCTGGGCACCGTGCTCACCGACGGCGAGGGCCTGACGCTCTACCGGTTCGACCGGGACACCGCCAAGCCCTCGACCGCGACCTGCGACGGGCCGTGCGCCGAGAAGTGGCCGCCCGCCCTGGCCACCTCCGGGGACGTGGAGGTGCAGGGCGTCGACCGGGCGCTGGTCGGCACGGTCGACCGCGCGGACGGCACCAGGCAGATCACCGTCGCCGGCTGGCCGGTCTACCACTTCGCCGAGGACACCGCGCCGGGCCAGGCGGGCGGTCAGGGCGTGGACGGCACGTGGTTCGTCGCCGCGCCGGACGGCCGGAAGGCGCTGCCCCCGGCCGCCGGTCTCGCGCTGACCACCGCGTCCGTCGGCGCGCTGGGCACCGTGCTGACCGACCGGACCGGCATGACGCTGTACCGCTTCGAGGACGACCCGACCGACCCGCCGGCGTCCACCTGCGACGGCGCGTGCGCCGCCCAGTGGCCGCCGCTGCTGGTCGACTCGCCGAACTTCGAGGCGCAGGGCGTGGACGCGTCGCTGGTCGGCACGGTGACCCGCGCGGACGGCGCGCTCCAGGTCACCGTCGCGGGCAAGCCGCTGTACCTGTTCGCCGAGGACCGGCTGTGCGGCGAGGCCAAGGGGCACG
>NZ_JBPKJK010000125.1:0-26973 GCF_051756985.1 Saccharothrix sabaoui | reverse complement strand
CCACACATGGCACTCTCCAAGCGACAGCGCGCCAAGGCGTTCCGCGGGGCCCAGTACGCGCTGCTGGTCGTGGTCGCCGTCGTCCTCGCGCTGGTCGCCGACTGGGGCGAGATCCAGCGCAGCTTCTTCAACCTCGACATCGCCGCGTCGATGTTCCCCAGCGTCATCACGGTGGCGCTGAAGAACACGCTCGTCTACACGGCGCTCGGCTTCGCGTTCGGCCTGGCCCTCGGCCTCGTGCTGGCGCTGATGAAGCTGTCGCCGGTCCCGCCCTACCGGTGGATCGCCACCATCTACATCGAGTTCTTCCGCGGCGTCCCGGCCCTGCTGGTGTTCATCGCGCTGAGCTTCGGCGTGCCGCTCGCGTTCGGCCTCCAGTTCGACATCTACTCCACGGTCATGCTCGCGCTCGGCATCGTCGGCGCCGCGTACATGGCCGAGACGATCCGCGCGGGCATCCAGGCCGTGCCGAAGGGCCAGATCGAGGCGGCCCGCTCGCTGGGCATGTCCCAGGGCCGCACGCTCGCCACGGTCGTCATCCCGCAGGCGTTCCGGATCATCCTGCCGCCGCTGACCAACGAGCTGATCCTGCTCACCAAGGACTCGTCGCTGATCTACATCATCGGCCTGGCCCGCGAGCAGTACGAGCTGACCAAGTTCGGCCGCGAGACGCTCAGCCGGTCGCCGTCGCTGACCCCGATCCTGGTGGTCGGCCTGTGCTACCTGCTGATCACGCTGCCGCTGGGCTACCTGTCGCGGTACCTGGAGCGGCGCACGGGCGGCAAGAAGATCAGCACGCCGGAGTCGACCGGGTTGGGGGTGTCCTCGTGAGCGAGGCGGCAGTCGAGGCGGTCGCGGTGGACAGCGGTCCCGCGGTCGAGATCACCGGGCTGAAGAAGTCGTTCGGTTCGCTGGAGGTGCTCAAGGGCATCGACGCGCGGGTCGAGCGCGGCGACGTGGTGTGCGTCATCGGCCCGTCCGGTTCGGGCAAGTCCACGCTGCTGCGCTGCGTGAACCTGCTGGAGGAGCCGACGGCGGGGAAGATCGTCGTCAACGGCGTCGAGCTGACCGACCCGGACGTGGACATCGACGCCGCGCGCACCCGCATCGGCATGGTGTTCCAGGGCTTCAACCTGTTCTCGCACCTCAACGTGCTGAACAACCTGGTGGTCGCGCAGCGCAAGGTGCTCAAGCGGGACCAGAAGACGGCGCAGGAGGTCGCGCTGCGCAACCTGGAGCGCGTCGGGCTGAGCGAGAAGGTCAACGCGATGCCGGCCCAGCTGTCCGGTGGCCAGCAGCAGCGCGTGGCGATCGCGCGGGCGCTGTCGATGGACCCGGACGTGATGCTGTTCGACGAGCCGACCTCGGCGCTGGACCCCGAGCTGGTGGGCGACGTGCTGGGCGTGATGCGGCAGCTCGCCGACGAGGGCATGACGATGCTCGTGGTGACGCACGAGATGCAGTTCGCGCGCGAGGTGGCGGACCGGGTGCTGTTCATGGACGGCGGGTACGTCGTCGAGGAGGGCCCGGCCGAGCAGGTCATCGGGGCGCCGCAGCACGAGCGCACGCAGTCGTTCCTGGCGCGCGTGCTCGACCCGACGCACCAGGGACCTTCCGCGTAGTTCTCCGTTTCCTTGCGCGGGAGCGCCGGGAACCCGCATTGTCGATCACATGGCAGAGGTGGGGGCGCGGGGGCTGGACGTGTTCGACCCCAGCCCGCCGCGCTCCGCCCGCACGGCCGCGGCCGACGTGCTGCGCGGCGTCGGGGTCGGGGTCGGCGAGGCGGACGGGGCGTGGCGGTTACCGCGGCGGCGGGCGGGCGTGCCGCCGGTGGTGCGGGTGGCGGACCGGTTCGTGACCGGGGTGCTGGACCTGCGGGCGGTCGAGTTCCCGTACGTGCTGGAGTTCGTGCGCTGCCGGTTCGAGCAGCCGCCGGACCTGCGCCAGGGCAAGCTGGCCGGGATCGAGTTCGCGGGCTGCTGGCTGCCCGGGCTGCTGGGCCGCAACCTGTCCAGCGGCAACGAGATCTCCCTGGCCGGCAGCACCGTCGAGGGCCTGGTCGACCTGGTGGACGCCGACATCGCCGGCTCCCTGTCGTTGCAGGACGCCTCCCTCATCGCCCCCGGCAGCCCAGTTCCCGGCGGCCCAGCGCCGGGCAGCCCAGTTCCCGGCAGCCCAGCGTCGGGCGGCTCAGCCCACGGCGGCCCGACACAGGGCAGCTCGGCGTCGGGCAGCTCGGCGTCGGGCGGCCCAGCGCCGGGCGGCCTCGCCTTCCACGCCGACCGGCTCAAGCTCGCCGGCGGTCTGCTGGGCCAGCGCGCGCACGTCACCGGCGAGCTGCGGATGGCGAGCGCCCACGTCGGCGGCTACTGCAACTTCACCGGAGGATCGTTCAACAATCCTCTGGGTCACGCATTCAACGGCACCGGCCTGCACATCGGCGGGAATTTGTTGTTGAACAATTCTACGATCCTCGGCACGGTGCTGCTCGCCGGGGCGCGGGTCGACTCTGCGCTGACCATGCGCGGGGCGGCGGTGGCGGAGGGCCGGGCGGACGACGACGCGCTCGACCCGCACGCCGACCCGAACGCGACGCTGGTGTTCGACCGGCTCACCGTGGACGGCGACGTGCAGCTCGACCGCGGTTTCCGCAGCACCGGCACCGTGCGCATGGTCAACGCGGCGCTCGGCGGCACGCTGTCGCTGTCCGGCGGGGCGTTCGACGCGGGCGGCCCCGAGCTGGACGAGCCCACCGGCTACGGCCGCGCCCTGCACGGCAACGCCGAACCCACCGGCCACGGCCGCGCCCTGCACCTGGACGGCGCGCGGGTCGGCGGCGACGTCATCGGCCGCCAGGCCCGCGTGCGCGGGCAGCTGCGCATGGTCGACATCCAGGTCAAGGGCAGCCTCATCCTCGACGGTTCCGCGCTGGACAACCCGCGCGCCGACGCCGTGCTCGGCAACCGCTCCCACGTGGGCAGCAACCTCGCCGCCCGCGAGGTCGAGGTGACCGGCGGCCTGGAGCTGCGCGGCGTGCGCGTCGGCGCGAACCTCGACCTGCGCGGCAGCCGCATCACCAAACCGGGCCGCTACCGGCACCAGCCCGCCGGCAAGCCGTCGCTCGACGTGGGCGGCGCGGTGATCGGCCGCGACCTGATCTGCGCGCGCGGCGCCAAGGAGTTCGTCGCGCACGGCGGCGTGCGGGCGCGGCGGGCGCAGGTGGGGCGGATGGCGACGTTCGACGGGGCGGTGCTCGGCGACAAGCTGGACTCGCACCCGTTGAACCTGCTCGGGATGCAGGTCCAGGAGCTGACCCTGACCCCGATCACCGCGCCGCGCGGCGACGTGACGCTGCGGCAGGTGCGCTGCACGTCGCTCGACGACAACGAGAACTTCTGGGCCGCGACCGGCTGGATCGACCTGGAGGAGTTCCGCTACGACTCGCTGCGCCACCCGATCGACCTGCGCGACGACGAGGAGGTGGAGCGGCGGCTGCGCTGGCTGCGGCAGGCGATGCGGCGCACCTACCGGCCGGGGCCGTACGACCAGTTCGCCGAGATGCTGCGGGCGGGCGGCAACGACGAGCACGCGGCGGCGGTGCTGGTGGAGAAGCAGCGGCTGCGGTACCGGGCCGTCGCCGAGGGCCGCCGCCTGCTCGGCCCGCTGGTGCTGCTGTGGAGCTGGTTGCAGCGCTCGATGGTCGGCTACGGCTACCGGCCCGCGCGGGCCCTGGGCTGGCTGGTCGTGACGTGGCTGCTGGGCAGCCTGTGGTTCGCGGCCGGGCCGGAGCTGGCGGAGATCAACGAGCAGGACCACCTGCCGTGGAACCCGTGGCTGTTCACCATCGACCTGGTGGTGCCGATCGTCGACTTCGGCAACAAGAACCGCTGGCAGACGCCGGGCGCGTCGCAGTGGATCGCGTCGGGGCTGATCGTCGTGGGGTGGGTGCTGGCGACCACGGTGGCGGCGGGCCTGACCCGGATGCTCAAGCGCTGAGCGCCGTCCGGGACCGCGCCGGTCGTGACCTAACCTGATCGGGTGACGGACCTGGTGCTGGCACTGGACGTGGGCGGCACCAAGGTGGCCGGCGCGCTGGTGGAACGGGGTGGCGCGGTGCGCCGCGCGGTGCGGGCGGGGACACCGCTCGGGGACGCCGAGGAGACGTTCGGCGCGGTCGCGGCGGTGGTGGACGAGGTGCTGGCCGGCGAGGCGGTGGCGGCGGTCGGGGTCGCGTGCGCCGGGCCGGTGGACGCGGCGGCCGGGACGGTGAGCCCCATCAACGTGCCGGGGTGGCGCGGGTTCCCGCTGCGGGACCGGGTGGCCGGACTGGTGCCGGGGGTGCCGGTCGACCTGGCGGGCGACGGGGCGTGCATGGCGCTCGGCGAGCACTGGCTGGGCGCGGGCCGGGGCAGCGCGTTCATGGTGGGGCTGGTGGTCAGCACCGGCGTCGGCGGCGGGCTGGTGCTCGGCGGGCGGCCGTTCGGCGGGCGCACGGGCAACGCCGGGCACGTGGGGCACGTCGTGGTCGAGCCGGACGGGGAGCCGTGCACGTGCGGCGGGCGCGGGTGCGCGGAGACGGTGGCCGGCGGGCCGCGGATGGTGGCGTGGGCGCGGCAGCGCGGGTGGCAGGCGCCCGACGACGCGGACGCCGCGCTGCTCGCGGCGGCGGCGCAGGCCGGCGAGGAGCTGCCGCGGGCCGCGTTCGAGCGGGCCGGGCGGGCCGTCGGGATGGCGATCGCGGCCACGGCGGCCGTGGTGGACCTGGACCTGGCCGTGGTCGGCGGCGGTGTGGCGCAGGCGGGCGAGCTGCTGTTCGACCCGATCCGCCGCACCGTCGCCGACCACTGCGGACTGTCCTACCTGGACGGTCTGCGGGTCGAGCCCGCCCGGCTGGGTGGCCGGGCGGGGCTCGTGGGGGCCGCGGCCCTCGCGCTCGGGATCAGTGGACGGCGATCGCCTTGACGCGGGGGTTGTCCTCGTCGACGTGGTAGTCGTCGCCGCTGGTCTCGTCGGTGCCGCCGGACCAGCGGGCCTTGCGGGCGATCAGCGTCACGACCACCGCGACCAGCAGGTTCGCCACGACGGCGAGCGCGCCGACGTAGATCTGCACGGCGGACCCGGCGAACGGGTGCCAGCCGAACAGCGACAGGTTGCCCAGCGGCAGCGCGGAACCGGCGAAGTGCGCCTTGCCGATGGCCGGGTTGCCGATGCCGTAGAGCAGCCACATGCCCCAGCCCATGCCGACCACCCAGCCGGCGATCAGGCCGTACAGGTGGAACCAGCGGGTGTAGAGCGCGATGGCCACGGCGGGCAGCGTCTGGAGGATCATGACGCCGCCGATGAGCTGGAGGTCGATGGAGAACTGCGGGTCGACGAACACGATGAACGCGACCGCGCCGAACTTCACCACCAGCGACGCGAGCTTGGCCTGCTTGGCCTCCTGCGCGGGGGTGGCGCCCTTCTTCAGGTACTCCTTGTAGATGTTGCGGGTCCACAGGTTCGCCGCCGCGATCGACATGATCGCCGCGGGCACCAGGGCGCCGATGGCGATGGCCGCGTAGGCCACGCCCGCGAACCACGCCGGGAACTCCTGGCCGAACAGCACCGGGACGATGGTGTTCGTGTCCGGGCGGCCGGTCGCCTGGTTGGTGATCGGCTTGGCGCCCGCCGAGATGGCCACGAAGCCGAGCATCGCGAGCAGGCCGAGCAGCAGCGAGTACGCGGGCAGCGCCACCATGTTCCGCTTGATCACGTTGCGGCCGCGCGAGGCGAGGATGCCGGTCAGCGAGTGCGGGTACAGGAACAGCGCCAGCGCCGAGCCGAGCGCCAGCGTGGCGTACTGGAGCTGGTTGTTGGCGGTGAGCAGGACGCCGTCGGTCTTCGCGGGCGTCGCGTCGAACTTGGCCTGCGCGGTGTCGAAGATCGCGCCCCAGCCGCCGAACTTGCTCGGCAGGTAGATCACCGCGACCAGGATCACGATGTAGATCAGCGTGTCCTTGACGAACGCGATGAGCGCCGGTGCCCGCAGGCCCGACTGGTAGGTGTAGAGCGCGAGGATGACGAACGCGATGAACAGCGGCAGGTGGCCGAGGATGCCGGAGCCGTTGAGGCCCATCGTGCGCAGCACGGCCTCCAGGCCGACGAGCTGGAGCGCGATGTACGGCATCGTGGCGATGATGCCGGTGACGGCGATGATCAGCGCGAGCCAGTGCGAGCCGTAGCGCCCGCGCACGAAGTCGGCGGGCGTCACGTAGCCGTGCACGCGGGACACCGACCACATCCGCACCAGCGGCAGGAACACGATCGGGTACAGCACGACCGTGTAAGGCAGGGCGTAGAAGCCCAGCGCGCCCGCGCCGAACACCAGCGCCGGCACCGCGACGAACGTGTACGCGGTGTAGAGGTCACCGCCGACCAGGAACCAGGTGATCCAGGAGCCGAACTTCCGACCGCCCAGGCCCCACTCGTCGAGGTGTTCGAGGGTGTCGCCGGCCTTCCACTTCGCCGCGACGAAGCCCAGCACGGTCACCAGCAGGAACAGCAGGCTGAAGACGACCAACTCGGTCCACTGCACGGTTACTTGCCCCCCTCGTCCAGGTCGTCCACACCGAGCCGGTCGGGCTTGCCGGTGACGACGGGCTCGTCCTTCGTCTTCACGTAGACCAGGCCGACGCACAGCACGCCGACCGGGACCCAGGCGAACTGGTACCAGTAGAAGAACGGAAGCCCGAGCACCCTGGGCCCGTCGGTGTTGAACCACGACGTGACGAGCATGAACAACGGGATCAGCAGCAGCAGGTTCCAGTTGCTCCAGCGGAGGCTGGATTGTCGAGCTGACGGCATTGTGCGCCCTCCGTACGGCCCTGGTGGCGGGGTGTCGCGCGATGCTAGGCCGGGAGGACGAGCGTCGTCACCATGTCGAGCGCATTACCCCTCGGTGACGTAGCTGGATCGTGACCGAGGGGTGATCATTCGATGATGATCATCCCGCTCGGGTCACCCGCTTGGGCCACCTGCCCGGGCTACCCCGCCCGGGTCACTCGCCGCGGAGTCCCGCCACCAGGTGCTGCTCGGCGCGCTCGAAGTAGGTGAGGAGGGTGGCCTCGGCCTCCGGGACGTCGCGCTCCACGTCGAGCTGGGCGACGAGCATCTCGTGCAGCGGCAGGTAGTCGCGGTGGAACTCCTCCGGGTCGCCCATGATGTGGAAGGCGAGGCGGAGCTCGGCGAGCAGGCGCTTGATCTCGGCGTCGAGGCGGGCGCTGCCGGCGAGGGCGGTGACGGCCTGGTGGAACCTGATGTTCGCGGTGCCGACGCCGGTCCAGTCGCCCGCGAAGGCGTGCTTCTTGCCGAGGGCGACGGCGTCGCGGACCGCCTGCCTGGCCTCTTCCGGGGCCTTGGTCCACTGGCGGAGGGCGCCGCACTCGATGACCTTGCGGGCGGCGTAGAGGTCGACGATGTCGGCTTCGTCGGGACGGCGGACGAACACGCCCTTGCTGTACTCGTGGACGAGCAGCCGTTCGTGGGTGAGCAGGCGGAACGCCTCGCGCAGCGTGTTGCGGGAGACGCGGAGGGCGTCGCCGAGCGCCTTCTCGTTGAGCTGCTGGCCGGGCCTGATGTCGCCGTCGAGCACGCTGGAGCGCAATTTGTCCGCGACCCGCTCCGCGGTGCTGGAGCGGTCGATGTCCCCGCGGTCCTTGGCCAGTGCGCCCAGCCAGTCGTCTGCGTCGACGGTCGTCATGTTGAACAACCCTACTCCTCAACGAGTCAAATGAAGTATTGAAGGATCGTTCAACAATCCTATGATGAACTTTCGGCGGGAAGGGGCGGCCCGATGGACCTGAACTCGGACCTGAACTCGGACCTGGACTCGGACCTGGGCGAGGGCTTCGACCCCTGGCGGCCCGGCCGGGCGAATGCCTGACCGCCGACAGCCCGGCCGGATCGGGTGTTGGCCGCGGGCAGTGGTCTGGCTTGGGGGTGGCGGCTGGCCGCTGGTGGGCCGGTTCCGGGTGGGGCTTGATCGCCGCTGTTTCCGGGAGTTCCGCCCTGGAGGGCCGCGTCCTTGTCCGTGAAGGCCGGGGTCCGATGTACGGGTTCCGCGTTCGCCCCGACTCCGGAAGCATCGTCGCGTGATCAGACGACTCCGTGCAGTGATCCCACTGACCTTCGGGCTGGCGTTCGGGCTGACCCTCGCACCGGCTTTACCCGCCGTCGCACAGGCGCAGGCGCAGGCGCAGGCAGCGGCTGCTTGTTTCAACGAGAGCGCTCCCATCACCGTCGAGGAGGGGCGCCTGGTCGACCGGTTGACGCCCGAGGGCCCTCCGGTGGGGCCTGAACTGGTGCGGCTCGCGGGCTTCGAGGACGACGTCACCTCCTTCACCACCCGGCTGTGCGCGACCGGGACGCGGAGCCGGGCCCAGCAGCTCGCCTCCTCCGCGGGCACGGAGCTGTGGCGGGCCGCCGTCCGCCGGGCGCAGTCCGCGCAGGCGTGGGACTCCTACGACGACCGCCCGCTCTACTGGGCCCGCCTCCTGGGGACCCGCGCGCTCCGACAGTGGGCGCCCCGGTTCACGTTGTCCACGAGCGACCGGGCACGGCTGGTCCAGGCGTTCGACCTGGCCTCGCGCGGCGTGTCCGACGTCGCGTTCGGCGACGGCGCCAAGCGGGTCGCGGTGACCGGCTTCGACCCGTTCCAGCTGAGCGGCACCTCGGTGCGGCGCAGCAACCCGTCCGGCGCGGCCGCCCTGCGGCTCGACGGGAGGGTCGTCGACACCCCGCAGGGGCGCGTTGTTTTCCAGGCGGCGGTGTTGCCCGTGCTGTGGGGAACTTTTGACGAGGGGATTGTTGAACGATTCTACGATGGGGCGATGCGGGCGGGGGCGCAGAGCCTCGTCACGGTCAGCCAGGGTCGTCCCGGGCAGTTCGACGTGGAGCGGTGGGCCGGGCGGTGGCGCGGCGGGTTCTGGGACAACAACGACGTGTCGGCGGTCGGCCCGGCCCCGGACGCGGCGGGCCTGCCGCAACCCGCGGTCGAGTTCATCGAGACGACGCTGCCGCACGAGCGGATGACCGGCGCGGGCACGACCCCGTTCCCGGTGCTGTTCAACCGGTCGTTCTGCGAGTGGCCCGTCGGCACGTTCCCCGGCACCGGCACGCCCGACTGCCGCTCCGACGAACCGACCCCCGGCGCGGCGGCGGCCCAGGGCAGCGGCGGCGACTACCTGTCCAACGAGTCGATGTACCGGGCCAACCGGCTCCGCCTCGGCCTGGGCGCCACCACCGTCGCGGGCGGCCACCTGCACACCCCGGTCCTCGGCCAGCCCGTCGACCCGGCCGCGCTCACCGACGCGGCCTTCGAGCGCGACCGACGCGCCATCGCCGACCAGGTGGTCGCGCTGGTGTCGGTAACCTGATCGACGTGAGGCGCTGGCGGGCGGCGGTCGCGGCACTGGTCGCGCTGTCGCTCGCCGCCTGCACGGTCCACGTGGAGGGCGTGCCGGACGCCCAGGTGGTCCGCCCCTCGATCACGCCGACCCCCGACGAGCTGCCGAAACCCGGCCAGTGCACGAACACCGGCGTCGAGGTCGTGGACTGCGCGCAGCGGCACGACGCGGAGGTCACCGAGGTCGGGCAACTGCCCGAGCTGGGCTCGGCGTACCCGGCCGACCGCGACCTGCGCCGCGCCGTCCTGCCGCCCTGCCGCGCCGCCCTCGCCGCCTACCTGGGCAGCGCCGACCACGACGCCACCCGCCTCCAGGCGCACGCGTTCTGGCCGAGCCGCGACGGCTGGGCGCGCGGCGACCGGTGGCGCGCGTGCGCGGTGGTGGAGGTGGAGCCGGACGGGTCGCGGGCACAGCGCACGGGCAGCGCGAAGGACCTCCTGAAGGCCGCCGGGTTCAGCACGGTGCAGCTGTGCGCGGCGGCGTCGCCGGGCGTGGACCGGGACGCCGCGATCACGGGCTGCGACCAGCCGCACAAGGCCGAGGCGGTGCCCGGCGTGCTGTCCCTGGGCGCGCCCGGCGACCCCGCGCCCTCACCCGAGCAGGTGAACGCGAGGGCGGCGGAGCACTGCGCGCGGGCCGTCCGGAGCTACGTGGGCGCGGATCGCCCGGACGTGTTCGCCTCGTGGCGGGCGTTCGGCAGCCAGGCGTGGTCGGAGGGCTTCACGTCCGCGGTCTGCTACGCCGAGGCGACCCGCGCCTTCACCGGCCGCCTGTGGGGCCTGGGCGCGAACCCGCTGCCGGCCTGACGGCGGGCATCCGCCCTCACCGCGATTCGTCACGGGAGCCGTCACCAGCCGACCCACAGGCTGTGCACAGCTTCATCCACAACCTGTGGACAACTACCTCCGGCGGAACGCCAGGACGATCAGCAGGACCCCGGCGAAGATCGGCGCGCCGGTGCCGAACACGGCCCTGAGCACGGGCAAGAAGGTGACCTCGCCCAGTTCGTGCAGCACCGAGCCGGTTAGCGCGAGCACGCCGGCGGTGAGGGGCGCGGCTGGGGACAGCCTCCCCAGGCACACCAGACCCACCAGGAGGCCCCCGAGCCCCAGCGCCACCAGGCCGCGCGACCGCACCTCGTCGAACTGGTCGATCCCGTAGCCCCAGGCGAAGACCGCGACGAGCGCCGCGAAGGCACCGAGGACGACCCCGCCCACGTGCCACCACGCTGGTACCCGCTTCCGCGCCGGGCCAAACCGACCGTCAGCCGGGTGGTGGCGGACAGTCCCCCGGACGGGTCCCCTGTCGGGTTCCCGGGCGGGTCGAGGCTCCGGGTCGCGGGGGCCGTCGTAGTGCAGTCCACCGAGGAAGTCGTCCTGCTGGGTCACCCTTCCTTGGTACGCCCGGACGCGCCGGTAATCACGCTGGGCAACCAAAAAGAGACCCCGGTGGGCGCCGTTGGCCACCGGGGTCCCGTACCGGGCACCCCGTCCGGGGAGCCCACGCCAGGTGCTCAGCCGAGCCGCTGCTTCAGCGCCTCCAGCTCGTCGCGCAGCGAGGTCGGCACCTTCTCGCCGATCTTCGCGAACCACTCCTCGATCATCGGGATCTCGGCGCGCCACTCGTCGGCGTCGAACGCCAGCGACGCCTCGACGTCCTCGCGCGGCGCGTCCAGGCCGTCGAGGTCCAGCTCGGCGGCGGTCGGCACGTGGCCGATCGGGGTCTCCACGGCGGCGGCCCTGCCCTCCAGCCGCTCGACGGCCCACTTCAGCACGCGCGAGTTCTCGCCGAACCCGGGCCACAGGAAGCGCTTGTCCTCGCCGCGGCGGAACCAGTTGACGTAGAAGATCTTCGGCAGCTTGTCCGCGTCGGCCGACTTGCCGGTGTCGATCCAGTGCTGGAAGTAGTCACCGGCGTGGTAGCCGATGAACGGCAGCATCGCCATCGGGTCGCGGCGCACGACGCCGGTCTTGCCGACGGCCGCCGCGGTGGTCTCGCTGGACAGCGTCGCGCCCATGAACACGCCGTGCTGCCAGTCGCGCGACTCGGTGATCAGCGGGATCGTGGTGGCCCGGCGACCGCCGAAGAAGATCGCCGAGATCGGCACGCCCTTCGGGTCGTCCCACTCGGGCGCCTTGATGTCGCACTGGTCGATCGGCGTGC
Organism: Saccharothrix sabaoui; assembly: GCF_051756985.1. Lineage (NCBI taxonomy): Bacteria > Bacillati > Actinomycetota > Actinomycetes > Pseudonocardiales > Pseudonocardiaceae > Saccharothrix > Saccharothrix sabaoui. The sequence goes on along the minus strand of NZ_JBPKJK010000125.1, from coordinate 15,367 downwards.
AGTAGCGGGAGTTCGGGTGCGACGACAGCTCCTCGCCGCCCGGCGTCCAGTCCTGCTTCTTCCACGAGGTCAGGTGGGCCGGGGGCTCGCCCATGCCCTCCCACCACACGTCGCCGTCGTCGGTCAGCGCGACGTTCGTGAACAGCGAGTTCCCCTTCTCGATGGTGCGCATCGCGTTGGGGTTGGTGTGGTAGTCGGTGCCGGGGGCGACGCCGAAGAAGCCGTTCTCCGGGTTGACCGCGTACAGCCGGCCGTCCTCGCCGAAGCGCATCCAGGCGATGTCGTCGCCCAGGGTCTCGACCTTCCAGCCCGGGATGGTCGGCTCCAGCATCGCCAGGTTGGTCTTGCCGCAGGCGCTGGGGAACGCCGCCGCGACGTAGTACGCCTTCCCCTCCGGCGAGGTGAGCTTGAGGATCAGCATGTGCTCGGCGAGCCAGCCCTCGTCGCGCGCCATCACCGAGGCGATGCGCAGCGAGTAGCACTTCTTGCCCAGCAGCGCGTTGCCGCCGTAGCCCGAGCCGAACGACCAGATCGTCCGCTCCTCGGGGAACTGGGTGATGTACTTGGTCTCGTTGCACGGCCAGGGGACGTCCTCCTGGCCCGGCTCCAGCGGCGCGCCGATCGAGTGCAGCGCCTTGACGAACTCGGCGTCGTCGCCAAATCGGTTCAGGGCCTTCGTGCCCATGCGGGTCATGATGTGCATGGAGACGACGACGTACTCGGAGTCGGTGATCTCCACGCCCAGCATCGGCTTCTCGGCGTCCAGCGGGCCCATGCAGAACGGGATGACGTACATCGTCCGACCGCGCATGCACCCGCGGTACAGCTCGGTCATCGTCGCCTTCATCTCGGCGGGGTCCATCCAGTTGTTCGTGGGACCGGCGTCGGCCGGGTCCGCGGAACAGATGAACGTGCGCTCCTCCACGCGGGCCACGTCGGTGGGGTCGCTCGCCGCCCAGAACGAGTTGGGCTTCTTCTTCAGCGGGACGAACGTGCCCGCGTCCACGAGCTTGGCGGTCAGGCGGTTCCACTCGTCCTGGGAACCGTCGGCCCAGACGACCTCGTCGGGGCAGGTCAGCTCGGCGACCTCGTGCACCCAGGCGAGCAGGTGCGGGTGGTCGGTGGGTGCCTGGTCGAGACCGGGAATGGTCACTGCCGTCATCTCGTCTCGTCTCCTAGCTGAGCGCCAGCCCACGGTGGACGCCGGTGTCCGGGTGGGACGTCCTCGGGAATGGCTCCGCCCGCCCGGTGGAGGGCGTGCCGATTAAGGGGATAGACGGAGGCTAGCCGGGTTAATCCCCGGTAACGCGCATCTGACCTGTCGGCTGCCTCACAAAACCGATCCTGGAATCGATTCAGCACCCGATCACTCTAAAACCGGGCTGTGACCCGCGCTTTAGTCCGCAGAATGCAAGAGCACCCGGGTGCGTCGATCACCACACGACCGGGTGACCAGCTCGTTACGTCGTGAGAGCGCTCTCATGTTCACGTACAAGAATTGCCGCGCCGATAAGTCCGAATTTCTCGAAGGATTCAGGAACGGGCCGGACAACTGTGCCCGCCGCGCTTTCCGTTGCGCCGCAAGGGAAGTACCGGCCGGGTCGGGCGCGCCGGGCGGGCGGTCACCGGTCCAGCCGCTTGTAGTACCGGACCTGCGGGAACGGGGTGGACCCCGCCTTCTCGCAGGTGGCGCGGGCGGCGGCGTGGCCCGGGTCGCCGCCGGTGCCGACGACCGCGAGGACCACCCCGGCGGCGCGCAGCCGTTCGGTGGCGTGGTCGGTCAGGGCGGTGCCGATGCCCCGGCGCTGGTGCTCCGGGTCCACGGCCGGCGTGTGGATCTCGCCGTCGGAGACGCGCACGCCGACGAACCCGACGGCGCGGAAGGAGGCGAACACGGGGCCCAGGCGCGGAGCGAGAACTCCACGACGGTGGGGACGTCGTCGGCCGTGAGCGGTCGGATCAGCACCGGCGCGCCACCCCGGTCAGTTCGGGCTGATCCACTGCCCGGTCACGGAGTCGATGCGCACGACGCCCGACACGGTGACCTTCCGCTCCACCGGCTCCGCGTCCGCCGCCCACACCTCGTCGCTGTCCGGCGCGTACTTGCCGTCCTCGCCGATGCGGCCGTGCTCGACCTGGGTCCACTCGTCCTCGCCGGTGTGCCGGGAGACGGTGACCTCGCCGTCCTGGGTGATCTCGGTGGCGATGTCGGCGTCGCCGTCGCCGTCGGCGTCGGTGAACAGCCAGGTGTCGCCCTGCTCGTCGCGCACGACCGCCGTGTCGGCCCGGCCGTCGCCGTCCGTGTCCTCGGTGGCGGGGCCGACCTCCTGCACGCCGCCGTCCTCGACGTCGACGGTCATCGACCTGCCGTCGTTGCTGTTGGTCCGCTGGTCGTGGTCGTCCGACGGGTCGACGGCGACCCAGTCGCCGGACCCCTCGTCGAACGTCGCCCGCGAGGTCAGCTCGCCGTCGGCGTCGAAGGTGCTCATGAGGTCGGCGTCGCCGTCGCCGTCGGTGTCGCTGAACGCGAGGTGACCGCCGTCGTCGGTCTCCACGACCGCGCTCTCCTCGACCCCGTCCTCGTCGAGGTCGTAGTTCGCCTCGGCGGTGTACTCCTCGTCGCCGACCGTGACCTTCAGCTCGCCGTCGGTCGCGCCTGTCTCGTCGATGTACACCGTTCCCACCCTCCCGCGTCCTGTACCGGTAGGACTCACGTTATGCCCGTTCGGTTCCGATGGGGTAGTTCTCCGCACATCGGCCGACCGGGTGGTCACGCGCGGTCGCGCACGGCCCTGATCCGGGTCAGCAGCTCGTCGACCTTGGCCCGCCCGGCGGTCAGCTCGGCCAGCCGCCTCGTCACGGCCTGGAGCGCCTTCGCCCGCTCGCCGGCCTCCATGCGCAGCGCCCGGTCGACCTCGCGCAGCTCCCCCTCGATCGCGTCGACCCGCTTGCCCAGCGCGTCGTCCAGCGCGAGCGACAGCTGCTGCTCGGCCTCGATCAGCTGCTCGGCCACCAGCTGGTCCATCGTGGACCGTGCGTCGGCGATGGCGTCGGACAACCACTGCTTGAGGTGCTGCTTGTCGGCCGAGTGCTTGCGGGTGCGGGCCATCCACCAGCCCGCGCCCAGCCCGAGCACGAGCGTCACCGGCAGCACGACCGGGTTCAGCGCGGCCACGCCGAGGCCCGCCAGCGGCAGGGCCGCCAACCGCCCCGCGCCGATGCCACCGGACACGCCCATGAACACCAGCAGCTTGTCCTCGGCGGTCGGCGCGCGCTTCTCCGGTGGCCGCAGCACCACCGGCGGGGTCGCGCCGCGCGCGAACTGGCCCCGGATCACGGCCAGCTCCTCCGGGGAGAACAGGTCGGCCAGGGCGGCGTCGGCGACGCGCGCCAACCGCGTGCCCAGGCCCGCGCTGATCCGCCCGGACAGCAGCTGCAACGCGGTGTCGACCTCCTGCGGCAGCGCGGCCAGCCGGTCGCGGTCGGCCGCGTCGATGGCCGTGCGGAACCACGTCTGGAGGTCGCGGACCTGCCTGCTGACCTCGTGCGCGCCCTCCACCCGGGCCCGCTGCACCTCGCCGCGCAGCCGCACCTGCCAGCTGCGCGTGGACGACCGGCGCTGCGAGTTCAGCTCGTCGCGGCGGTCGCGCAGCGACTCCGCCTCCTCCTCGCCGGACGACAGCGCGCGCTTGTCCGCCTCGTTGCGGGCGATCAGCTCGTCGAGCACGGTGGCGAGCGCGCGCAGGCCGTTCGCCTCGCCGAGCATCGCGGCCCGGCCGACCACCAGCTCCTGCAACGCCGCCTGGAGCTCGCCGACGCCGGACCGCTCGCGCAGCATCGCCGCCGCGTCCGGGTTGGGCGCCTGGGCGGCCATCTCGAACATCCGCGACGACACCGGGTGGAACACCGCGCCGCGGAACCGGGGCGCGTGCTCGGCGAGCAGCGCCTGGTCGGCCTCCAGCACCTGCCGCCAGCCGCGGAACCGGTCGACCTTGGTCAGCGCGAACACGACGGTCTCGACGCGTTCCCCGACCGAGCGCAGGAAGTCCAGCTCGCCGCGGGTGAAGGGGGCGGACGCGTCGACCACGAACAGCAGCGCGGTGGCGTTCGCGGCGGCCTCGGCGGCCAGCTCGCCGTGCGCCGAGTCGAGCCCGCCGACGCCGGGCGTGTCGACCACCGACAGGCGCTCCAGCAGCGGGATCGGCGCGTCGACCTCCACGTACCGGGGCGGCAGCATCCCCTCGGGCAGGTCGTGCGCGGCGGACACCCAGTTGACCACCTCGGACCGGTCGAACTCCACCGGCGACATCGACCCGGCGTAGCAGGCGCGCGCCGACCACTCCGCGCCGTGCCGGAACACCAGGTACGTCGCGGTCGCCACCTCGGCGTCGACCGGTGACAGGTTCGGCGTCGCCAGCAGGGCGTTGACCAGGGACGACTTGCCGCGGTTGGTCTCGCCGACGACGACCACCGACGCCGGGCCGCTGCGCCGGGTCTCGACGAACGACGCCGCCGCGGGGTCGAGCGACCGCACCAGGGCGGTCAGCTTCTCCCTGGTCTGCCGCACCACCTGCGGGAGGGTCGTCATCGCGCCGTGTAGACGGTGACGACCGGGGCGCGCAGCGTCCGCCCGCGGTCGGCGAACCCGACCACCTCGGTCTCGGCGACGACGCCGTCCAGCGACGCGTCCCGCGTCGGCACGGTGCCGCCCGCCTCGTGCCGCGACGGGTCGAACCGCTCGCCGTCCGGGCGCAGGGCCGTCACACCGATGCCCGCCAGGCCCTCTTCGAGCCGTTCCACGACGCCGGAGCTGCGGGCGCGGTCCAGGGCGTACAGGCAGAGCTGGACCAGCGCGCGCCGTTCCGCCAGCGCCTGGTCCAGCAGCTCACCGGCGATGAGGGTTTCCACAGCGTCATCGGACGCCGGCGCGCCCCCCGCCGTTCCGTTCTCGCCCGGTCCGGTTCCCCCTGGTCCGGTCATCGCCGCCCCCGCAGTTGTTGCCACATCAGGAAGTACGCCCGGTGCACCACGTGCGCCACCCGGCTCTGCGCGGGCGTGGCGCCGAACGAGGCGAAGGACCGCCACCAGCCGGCCCGCTCCAGCGCGTACGCGATCAGCTCCTGGTGGGGCCGCCCGCGCAGGCCGAGCTGCTCGGCCAGGTCCGGCGAGCTGCCGAACCGCAGCACCTCCTCCACCAGGTCGTTCGGCATCGCCACGGCGCCGGACGCGACGAGCGTCAACGCCTCCAGCAGCCGCAGCTGGTGCGCCTCCGGCTTGGCCAGCAGCACCTCGATGGCGTCGTGCACGCGCTGCCGCTCGCCCGGGTCGCCCGAGGCGGCGGCCAGGGCGGTGACGGACGCCAGCGCGGCGGCGGCCTTGATGCCGTCGGCGCGCGACCGGAACACCGCGTTGAGCTTCGCGCGCACGCCGTGCAGGCCGGACGCGTCGAGCAGCGTGCGGCGCAGCGCCCCGGCGGTGATGCCCGGTTCGGCGTCGAGGGCTTCGAGGGCCTTGCCGATGCCGTACAGGTCGAGCTTCTCCAGCAGCCGGGCGCGGGTGCCGGCCGGCACGTCGCACTCCCAGGTGGTGAACAGGTCGGCCGAGATCAGCATGGTCTCGCGGGTGGCGTCGTCCAGCTCGGCGAGCCTGCGCAGCGCGTCGGCGTCGGCGGAGGTGAAGCCGCCCGTCTCGGTGGACTCGGCGACCAGGCCGATCACCGGCAGCACGTCCGCGACGCGGGGCTTGAGGGTGAGCGCCTGGCGCTCGGCGAGCAGCACGGCCGCCTTCCACGTGTCGCCGTCCGCGCCCTCGACGGTCTCCGGGGCGATCGTGTCGGCCTTGTTCAGCACGGCGATGGCGTTCACCGGGCCCGCCTCGCGGCTCGCGGTGGCGGCGGTGAACGCGGCCAGCGCCTGCTGGTCGTCCTGCCGCACGCCCTGCGTGACGACGTACAGCACGGCCTCCGCGCCGGCCACGGCGTTGCGCGACACCGGGTCCAGCTCGCCGCTCAGCAGCGCCTCGGTGCGGGCCACCGACGCGGCGTCGAGCGACCCGAGGCCCGGCGTGTCGATCACGGTCAGGTCGCGCAGCACCGCGTTGGTCAGGTACGCCTCGACGTGCGACACGCGCTCGACGTCCACGCCCAGGTCGGGCGGGATGGAGCCGTCCGCCTGGAACGGCAGCACCTGCTTGCGGCCGTCGGTGAACACGACCTCGACGCGGTCCACCGTGCCGTACTGGAAGCGGGTCACCAGCCGCGTGCACTCGCCCACGTCCGTCGGGGCGACCCGGCGACCGATGAGGGCGTTGACCAGCGTCGACTTGCCCGACTTGATCCGGCCGGCGACGGCGACCTGCAACGGCGCGGACAGCCTGCGCAGCACCTCGCGGAACCCGGCGGCGGTGGCCGGGGAGACCTGCGGCGCCAGGCCGGCGCAGAGGTTCGCGACCGCCGCCGAGAGCGGGCCGGCGAGCTGCTGGGCCTGGGCTGTCACGCCGGAATCGTGCCACGTGCGGGTGACGCCCGGTTTGTGAACGCCTCTTTCAGGGTATTTCCGGCGGCAACGAGGGAGGTCACGTCATGGAACAGGGCTATGCGGTGTTCCTGCTGCTCGGCGTGGTGCTGGTGCTGATCGACGGCCAGTTGATCTACCGCAGCGGCAAGGGCTACATGAACCGCGCGTACGGCGATCCCGAGGCGGCCAGGTCGATGACCCGCCTCGCCACCGTTCTCTTCCACCTGGTCGTGCTCGGCCTGCTGGCGCTCGTGTCGATGATCTCGGTCGACACCGGCGACCCGGTCAAGGACGTCGTGGTCAAGCTGGGCGTCGTGCTGCTGGTGCTGGCACTGGTGCACGCGGTGACCATGGTCATCCTGGGCCGCATCCGCGACCGGCAGCTCCAGCAGCAGCTGGCCGACGAGATGGCCGAGGACCACCGGCAGTTCGAGCAGGCGCACCGGGTCCCGGCGCAGAACCGGGCCGAGCCGCTGGCGTACCCGACGACCACGTCGGCCGCCGCGTCCGCGCCGACCGCGACCCCGGTGGACCCGCCCGCGGCCGGTGCACCCGTCGCCGGGCCCGCGTCGGTCCCGACCGCCGGGCAGCAGGTCGACCCGACGCAGGTCAAGACGATCCGATAAGCGTTGACCGGGTGGTCCGGCAGGTGTTGCCGGACCACCCGGCGGTCGTGCCGGCGGTCGCCGGCTCCTCCGGGCGGGTGCTCATCCGCCTGGAGGATTAGGCGCGGTCAGCCCGTGGCGCGACGCGCCGGAGTTCGTCGGATACCTAACCTGGTCGCGTGGTGCGACGGCTGAGCCTGTGGATGCGAGCGCACCCGGCGTTCGGGGACTCCCTGATCGCCGGGTTGCTGTTCGTGTTCGAGCTGGCGTTCCTGTCGGTGAACGCCACCGCCGTGCCCGTCGCCACCTTCTTCTTCGTCGGCGTGCTGATGAGCGTGCCGATCGCCGTCCGCCGCCGGTACCCGCTGGGCAGCAGCTACGCGATCCTCGCGGGCGGCGTGCTGCAACTGCTCACGCACGGCGGCCTGGACGACGGCGGCATCCCGCTCCGGCTGGTCGACGTCGCGCTGGCCGTGGCCCTCTACACCGTGGTGGCCTACGCCGGCCGCCGGCAGGGCCTGCTGTACCTGGTCTGGCTGGCCGCCGGCACGCTCACCTGGGCGTTGTGGCGCATCGGGGCGAACGCCGAGAGCGCGTTCATGGTGTTCGTCATCGCGGTCCTGTTCGGGTTCAGCTGGGCGATGGGCGAGTTCGTCGGCGCGCGGCGGGCCTACCAGTCGGAGCTGGAGCAGCGGCTCAAGCTGCTGGAGACCGAGCGCGACCAGCAGGCGCGCATCGCGGTCGGCGCGGAGCGGTCGCGGATCGCGCGCGAGCTGCACGACGTGGTCGCGCACGCGGTGAGCGTGATGGTCGTGCAGGCCGACGGCGCGGGGTACGCGATCAGGACGGACCCGGAGCTGGCCGAGGCGGCGGTGCGGACCATCTCCGAGACCGGGCGGCAGGCGCTGACCGAGCTGCGGCGGCTGCTGGGGGTGCTGCGGTCGGAGGACCAGTCGAGCACGCAGTGGGTGCCCCAGCCGGGCGCGGGCGAGCTGAACGAGCTGGTCGAGAACCTGCGGGCGGCCGGGCTGCCGGTGCGGCTGGAGACCGCGGGCGACCTGGGCGCGCTGCCGGTCGGCCTGGGGCTCGGCGTCTACCGGATCGTGCAGGAGGCGCTGACCAACACGCTGAAGCACGCGGGCTCGGGCGCCTCGGCGACCGTCCGCGTCACCCAGGCAGGTGATCACGTGGACGTGGAGGTGGCCGACGACGGGTTCGGCACGCCCCACGACCTCGTCGCGGTGTCCGGCGGCAACGGGCTGATCGGCATGCGCGAACGCGCCGGCGTGCTCGGCGGCACGCTGGAGGCGGGCCCCAACCCCGGCGGCGGGTGGCGGGTCCGCGCGGTCCTCCCCCTCGTGCCGTCATAGGGTGGGAACGTGATCCGGGTGCTGCTCGTCGACGACCAGGAACTCATGCGCATGGGGTTCCGGATGGTGCTCGGCGCACAGGAGGACGTCGACGTGGTCGGCGAGGCGGGGGACGGGCTGGACGCCGTGCACCTCGCCGCGTCGCTGCGGCCGGACGTGGTGCTGATGGACGTCCGGATGCCCGTGCTCGACGGGGTGGAGGCGACCAAGCGGATCGCCGAGGCGGGCACGTCGAAGGTGCTCGTGATGACCACGTTCGACATGGACGAGTACGCGCTGTCGGCGCTGCGCAACGGGGCGTCCGGGTTCCTGCTGAAGGACACGCCGCCCAACGACCTCGTGTCGGCGCTGCGCGCGGTGGCCAGCGGCGACGCGGTGGTGTCGCCGTCCGTGACGAAGCGGCTGCTGGCGAGGTTCCTCGGGGACGGCGGCGGTGAGCTGCGGGACGCCTCGGTGCTGGAGGCGTTGACCGAGCGGGAGCGCGAGGTGCTGGTGCTCATCGCCAAGGGGCTGTCGAACACGGAGATCGCGCGGAAGCTGTTCCTGTCCGAGGCGACGGTGAAGACGCACGTGGGGCGCATCCTGGCCAAGCTGGAGCTGCGGGACCGGGTGCAGGCCGTGGTGCTGGCGTACGAGACGGGCCTGGTCCGGCCGGGCGACGTCTGACCGGTCCGGTCTCCCTGGCTTTTTCGGCCTTTCAGCCTCCCTGGCTTTTTCGGCTCGCCCCGCTGTCCCGTCACCCCTCGAACAGGGCGGGCGAGGTCCGTCGGCGGTCGACCACGAGGCGGAAGACGTCCGGCCGGCCGAAGCGGGTCGCGTGGTCCTCGGCCTGGCGCCGGCCCCGGGTGACCAGGGGGTCGATGTCGGCCACCACCAGCCGTTCGTCGCCGGCCACCGGTTCGACGACCCACCGGCCGTCCGGGCCGGCGATGGCGGAACCGCCGTCGTAGGGCGAGGTGCCGCCGGCGGCGAGGACGTCGTCCCGGAGCGGGAAGCCGGCGGGCACGTCGGTCCAGTCGAGCACCGCGCCGGCCGCGAGCGAGTGGACGCCGCCCTCGCGCGCGATGAACCGGGTGATGTCACCGGTCAGCCGGGTGGAGCCCGGCCACACCGAGACGTGCAGGTCGGGTGCTTGGGCGTAGAGGGAGTGCCGGGCCAGGGGCGACCAGTTCTCCCAGCAGCACAGCCCACCGACACGCAGACCTCCGGCGCGCAGACCTCCGGCGCGCAGACCGCCGGTGTCGTGGACGCGCAAGCCGTGACCGTCGCCGTCGGCCCACACGAGCCGTTCCTCGGGCGTAGGCACGAGCTTGCGGTGCACGCCGACCACGCCGTGCGCCGGGTCGATGGCGAGCAGGGTGCAGTGGACGGCGCGGTGGACGGGGTCGCGTTCGGCGATGCCCAGGTAGGTGAAGATGCCGTGGTCGCGGACCGCCTCGGTGATCAGGCGCACCTCGGGCCCGCCCACCTCGACGGCGGCCTCCTGGTAGGCGGCGTAGGCGAGCCGCTGGCGGGGATCGTCGAGGGGAACGCCCCCGGGCTGGGTGAGCCAGAACGGGTAACCGGGGAGGAAGGTCTCCGGGAACACGACAACCCCCACCCCGCCCGCCGCGGCCAGGTCGAGGAAGTCGACGACCTTGCGAACGCCCGCGGCCACGTCGAGCCACGGACACCGGACCTGGGCGGCAGCGACGCGGATCATGCCGCCACGCTAGCCGGCGAATTCCACGCGGCTTCGGCGAGTTCCACAGTCGCGGCAAGTTCCACGCGGTCGCGGCGAGTTCCACAGTCGCGGCGAGTTCCGCAGTCGCGGCGGGCGAGCTTTTGCCCCGCCCCTGCGATCGTTCCATCGAAGAATTGTTCAACAATCCATAGTCGACCAAGACGCCGACCACTAAGCCTGTAGGACAGGGCCGCCCCGAGCAGGTTAGGATTGTTGAACAATCCTACGCGGTTGCTTGAGGAGTCGTGCGGGCCGACCGCCCAGGCCGGGTCGACCAAGCCCGGGGGTCGGCCACGCCGGAAGAACGGGCGGGGTCAGCGGTACTTCGCGGCGTCCGCCGTTGTCGGGTCCACGCCGGCCTTGAAGACCTCCTCGTACCAGCGGCCCCAGTCCGGCTTCGAGCCGTCGAGGTCCGTGAAGCCGTACTCCCGCATCAGCGTCCACGACGCGAGCGCCCGACCGCTGAACCGGTGCCGGTCCGGGTCCGCCGCCAGCGCCGCCACGCCGCGCCCGACGTAGTGCGGCGTCTCGGACATCACGTAGTGCGGCTCCTTCGCGATGGCGTCGCGCCAGTTCTCCTCGGTCACGCCGAAGTGCTCCAGCATCTGCTCCGACCGCAGGAACCCCGGCGTCACGGCGACCGACGTGCCGCCGAACGCCTCCAGCTCCTTCGCCATCACGGTGCCGAACCGCCGGATCGCGACCTTGACCGAGTCGTACGCCAGCGACCCGGAGTAGAACTCGTCGTCCTCGCCGTCCGTGACCTCCACGAGCAGACCGCCCGGCCGCCTGATCAGCAGCGGCAGCAGGCGGTGCAGGGTGACCAGGTGCGCCTGCACGCTGTTCTGCCACAGGCGCAGCTGCTTCTCCAGGTCCTGCTCCCAGAAGACCATGAACTCGGTGTCCTGCTCACCGCCCCACACGTCGTCCACCAGGACGTCCAGCCGGCCGTCCCCCTCGGCCTCGACGCGCTCGCGGAACGCGTCCACGTCGGCGGGCACGGTGAAGTCGCACCGCACCGCGATGCCCCGGCCCCCCGCTGCGGTGACCAGCTCCGCCGTCTCGTCGATCGTCTCGTCGCGCCCGATCGGCGACTTCCGCTCCCGCGTCGTCCGCCCGCCGACGAACACCGTGGCGCCCGCCGCGCCCAGCTCCACGGCGATCGCCCGGCCCGCACCCCGGGTCGCCCCCGTGACCGCCGCGACCTTCCCCGTCAGATCAGCCATCTCTCCCCTTCCACGCGTCCAGCACCGCGTCCACGTCCTCCGCCAGCCGATCGACCAGCGCGCCGCGCGGCCGGATCGACCAGTCCATCGACACCCCGTAGACCAACGCCGTGAGCACCCGCGCCGCGCGTTCCGGGCCCGGCCCGCGCGGCAGGTCGACCCGGCGCACCAGTTCGAGCACGGTCCGCCCGGTCACCTCGTAGAGGTCGGCGAGCAGCGCCCGCAGCTCCGGGTCGACCAGGTCGACGCCGAGCTGCGCCAGGTGGTTCTGCGCCTCGGCCGGGTCACCCATGCCGGCCGGCCAGGTGAGCAGCGCCGCGCGCAGGCCGTCGAGCGGGGCCAGGCCCTCCGCCGCCGCGCGCATCCGGTCGGCGTTGCGCTCGCTCGTCTGCCTGGTCAGGGCCTGGAGCAACCCGGACTTCGAGCCGAACCGCTGCGCCACGGTGCCCACCGACACGCCCGCGCGCGCCGCCACGTCGGCGAGGGTGAACCCCGGCCCCTTGAGGCCGATGACCTCGCCCACAGCGGTGACGAGGCGCTCGTCGGTGATCGTCTTCGGTCGTGCCACGCGGTTATTGAACCATGGTTCATTAATTGGCGGCCAGTAGGGTGACCGCAGTGACCTGGAGACCGCGCCTCATCGCCCTCGACATCGACGGAACGATCACCCCCGTGGGCCGCGAGGAGGTCGCGCCGGCCGTGCGCGCGGCGATCCACCGGGCCGTCGACCGCGGCGCGCGGGTCGTGCTCTCCACCGGGCGCAGCCTGATCGGGACCAGGCCGATCGTCGACGACCTCGGCCTGCGCGGCACGACCGCGATCTGCTCCAACGGGGCGGTGTGGTGGGACACGACGTCCCGCGAGGTGGTGCGCAAGGTGGCGTTCGACCCCGGCCCGTCCGTGCTGCGGCTGCGGGAACTGCTGCCGGGCGCGGTGTTCGCGGTGGAGCTGACCGGTGTCGGCAACCTGTCGCTCGGCCGGTTCCCGGACGGCGACCTGTGGGGCGACGTGCGCGAGGTGCCCTTCGAGGAGCTGGTCGCCGAACCCACGTCGCGCCTGGTCGTGCGGTGGGTCGGTCGCACGCCCGAGGAGCTGGCGCTGCGGATGGTGGACGTCGAGCTGCCGGGCGTCACCGCCTCGCGCGACCACACCGAGCCGTGGCTCACCCTCACGCCGCCCGGCGTGACGAAGGGCGCGGCCCTGGAGGACCTGCGGCGCGAGCTGGGGGTGGCGGCCGGGGACACGCTGGCCATCGGCGACGGCGACAACGACGTGGAGATGCTCCGGTGGGCCGCGCACGGCGTGGCGATGGGCCAGGCCCCGGTCGCCGTGCGGGAGGTGGCGGACGCCGTCACGTCGACTGTCCTGGAGGACGGCGCCGCCGCCGTGCTGGACCGGTACTTCGCGGCCTGAGGTCACCGGCCGGGTCGCCGACCCGAACCACCGACGAGGTCGGCCCGGCCGCCCCGGTCAGGACGGCCGGGGCGGTCGGACAGGTCAGTCGGGTCAGTCGGGTCGGTTCAGTCCGGTCGGGCGGGTCGGTTCAGTCCGGTCGGGTCGGCTCAGTCGGCCACGTCGAGCTTCGCGACCACCCGGGGGTCGCGCACCAGCACCACGACCTCCTCGGCCACGCCGTCGCGGGCGGCGAAGGCGGCGGCCCGCTCGGGGCTCAGGTAGCGGGCGGCGATCCGGGCGGACCAGTAGCGGACCCGCTCGGGGTCGTCCACCACCTCGGCCCGGCCGGAGACGGTGGCGAAGGAGTGCGGCGGGCGTTCGTCGTCGAAGCAGACCGACACCCGGCCGTCGCGCGCGATCGACCGCCCCTTGATCGTCGCCGGGTGCGTGGTGAACACGAGCGCGTCACCGTCGAGGTCCACCCAGACGGGGGTCACGTGCGGTGAGCCGTCCTTGCGGACGACGGCGAGCTTGCCGGTGCGTGGCGGTGTCTCGGCGACGAACTCGCGCCACCAGCCCTCGGGCGCGTCGGTGTACCCCATGGGCGCACACGGTAGTGCCTCCCCTGAGAGGGAAGGGAGATCGACCTAGGGGACGACTCAGGGTGATCACGGATTAGTACAACCGAGGTAGCGGCAACGATAAGACTGAAGTCGCACCCACAAGTCAACTACAGACCGATGCGTCGAACCCCTCGGACCGGGCAAGGTCTTACCCGAACACGGGGGATGTGTCCGTCCAGGGGAGAAATCATGATCGAGGCTGTCGGCCTCACCAAGCGCTACGGGAAGACCGTGGCGGTGGACGACCTGTCGTTCACCGTCGCACCGGGGAAGGTCACCGGCTTCCTCGGCCCGAACGGCGCGGGCAAGTCCACCACCATGCGCATGATCCTCGGCCTCGACCGGCCGAGCGCGGGCAAGGTGCTGATCGGGGGCAAGCCGTACCAGCAGCTCGACCGCCCGCTGCGGGTGGTCGGCGCGCTGCTCGACGCGAAGTGGGTGCACCCGAACCGGTCGGCCAGGGCTCACCTCCAGTGGCTCGCCAAGTCCAACGGCCTGCCGGACCGCCGGGTGGACGAGGTGCTCGACCTGGTCGGCCTGACCAAGGTCGCCAAGCGCCGCGCCGGGTCGTTCTCGCTCGGCATGTCGCAGCGCCTCGGCATCGCGGGCGCCCTGCTGGGCGACCCGCAGGTGCTGCTGTTCGACGAGCCGGTGAACGGCCTCGACCCCGAGGGCATCCTCTGGATCAGGCAGTTCATGCAGGGCCTGGCCGCCGAGGGCCGCACCGTGCTGGTGTCGAGCCACCTGCTGTCGGAGATGGCGGTCACCGCGCAGGACCTGGTGGTCATCGGGCGCGGCAAGCTGATCTCGCAGTCGACCACGACGGAGTTCGTCGAGCAGGCGACCGAGAACACCGTCCGGGTGCGCAGCCCGCACGCCGACAAGCTCGGCGCGATGCTCGTCGACAAGGGCTTCACGGTCCGCGAGGACGTCGACGCGTCGCTCACCGTGTCGGGCGCGACCAGCGACCAGATCGGGGACGTCGCCGCGGCCGCCGGGGTGGTCCTGCACGAGCTGAGCCCCCAGCGCGGCTCGCTCGAACAGGCGTTCATGCAGCTCACCGGCGACTCCGTCGAGTACCACGCCGAGATCGCCCAGGGGAAGTGACACCACGATGACTCTGCTCGCCGTCGAACGGATCAAGCTGTTCTCCACCCGCTCGCCGTGGTGGTGCATGTTGCTCGCCCTGGGGCTGACCGTCGGCCTCACCGCGTTGATCTCCGCGAACTGGACCGGCCCGCTGCCGGTGATCGGCGCGGTGTTCACGCACACGTTCGGCCTGTACGTGATCATGGTGATGGCCGCGCTGGCGGTCACCACCGAGTACCGCTTCGGCACCATCAAGTCGACGTTCCAGGCCGTGCCGGACCGCATCTCACCGATGATCGCCAAGGCGGTCGTCGTGATGCTGCTCGCCGCCCTGGTCGGCGAGGCCGCCGCGTTCGGCTCGTGGGGCCTGGGCTGGCTGCTCGCCGACGACACCTCGCAGCTCGCGCTGTCGTCGTCCAACGACTGGCGGCACGTCGCCGGCGTCGGCCTCGTCTACGCGGCGGGCGCGCTGCTCGCCCTCGGCGTCGGCGCGCTGGTGCGGCAGACCGCGGGCGCCGTGTCGATCATCCTGGTGTTCGCGCTGGTCATCGAGAGCGTGGTCGGGTTCATCCCGAACATCGGCGACGACATCCAGAAGTGGATGCCGTTCACCGTGGCCAGCAAGTTCATCTTCGGCGACCCGGACGCGAGCGCCATCCCGGAGGGGGCCGGGCCGCCCGCCATCGGCGAGCTGAGCCCGTGGGGGTCGTTCGCCTACTTCGCCGGCATCGCGCTCGTCGTCTACGTCATCTCGCTGGTGGTCGTGAAGCGGCGGGACGCGTAAGGGGGAAACCGGGCGGCACGGTCTTCGGGGGTCGTGC